>JAGVLG010000002.1 GCA_020054325.1 Gammaproteobacteria bacterium | reverse complement strand
TGTTACGTTCCATGCTAATTGCTGGAGTACATTTCAAGCACAATGATGTGAAACAAAATTACTGCTGGCGAGCGTAAGCCCGCCATATATGGCGGCATGTCGACGCCGCCTTTAAGGTCCAACTTCATCATCCTCAAATGACAACATCGTGCCACCATAGCGGCACTCTAGGCGCGCAATGATATTGTATAACGTTGAGATTAAGTTTTCAGCCACATCGAGTGGCAAATCTGATTTATCAATGAGTGAGCTGATAATATATTCAATTGCGCCGTTCATCATTGTAATTCCCCAATTGCTTCCTTAATTAGTTCATCTGGCAGATGGTTAACCCCCCGTGTAGTAGCTAGGTGCATTGCAGTTTGAATAATTTGCCCGGCTTGCCTGTATTTACCTTCAGATGCCAAACGGATCAAATCAATTCCAGAATCACTAATAGGTATGGAAGTTGCTCCAGCAGCATTAAACGCATTTTGCACAACATCTTTAAAAGTAGTTGCACAAGTTATTGGTTCGAAATGCACAAATACTTGAATACGACTACGAAGTGCTTCATATAACTTGCGTTTTATAATGCTATTCAAGCAGGCATGTCCAGAGAACCAAACGGTTATTAATGGTTTTGTATCAAATGCAAAATTTAAGAAAGATGGAAAATCCCGAAAAAAGTCAAACGGAAGATTTTGGGCTTCGTCAATTATCCAAACAGGTAGCCGGTGTTGCATATGTACCATATCTTGGATATGTCCTTTTAATTTACGCCATACATTAGAGCGGCGATTTTCTGCCTCCAAGCCAAAGTCTAGTGCTAATTGTCGATATAAATCGACCCGGCCGAAATCGGTTTCGCAATGATAAATTACTTGATACTCATGTGGACTTAGTGCAGAGCATATCTGATGCAGTGCTGCGGTTTTACCAACACCAGCATCCCCGGTTAACAAACCTATTCCTGGGCTATTGAGGAGCCATTGAAAGCGCGAGCTTAATTCTTGCATACCTTTTGATTCATAACTTAGCGGCGCACCCTTAGTAAATGGAGCGTGCTTCAAATTAAATAATTGTAAATCCTGTGTTGTCATATTATTTCCCCTGTTGTAGTTTGATACATAAAGATTTCTGCTGTTGTGCGAAGGCTAATTCAATAGGATTAACTGTTGTTGAATCTATTGCTTGTGATTTCATTTCTTCAATTGTTGGACGTTGTCGTTTGCGTTTGTTATTGTGCACCAGATCTAGAGGAGTTACGCCTCCTAACCTTTTGCCTTCAATTGATTCGACCCATTTAGCAACATTAGTGTCAGGGTCAAACACAGTGAGTACTTCTTGTCCAGTTAATTCATAAGGCACTTCATATGATTTGCCATGAATTGATACTGAACCATCCTTGCGCACCAATCGTTTGACACGATGATAAAACAGTTCATCAATATTAAGTGCCCATGTACCAAGCTGACGTATTTGTGAAAAATCTTGGCGCCACCGCTCAATAGGAGTAATTTTACCTGCAAGCCCTTCATGTGGTGTAACGTGATAAATTTGGTCGATATAAGCCCAGAGACGAGTATTTAAATCTGCCAGGTTAATTATCTTATGAAAATCAACTTCATTTAAAAACTCTGAGCGCATTCTAGAATGCCAACGCTCGAGCTTACCTTTTCCTTGTGGATCATAAGGTCTACAATAAACCAACCTGATTTGTAATCTTGCGCAAATTGATTGCAAATCTCCAGAGCGATATGCTGAACCATTATCAAGAATTATTCTATTTGGTACGCCTCTTTTTAATAAAGCTTGCTTTAATATGCATTGAATATCTAACGCGGCTTCTCCCAATCTAAATTCACTATGCACAATTAACCTAGATGCATCATCCATAAAAGATACTAAATAGGTTTTGCGTAACCTGCCACCAACTATAATTTGCGGGCCATGCAACACATCTCCTTGCCAAATCTGACACGCATATTCAGCAACAAAGCTTCTACGCTCAATTGTCTCAGGCATTTTCATTATGCGAGCAGAAAGACCGTGGGCTTTCAACAACCTATACACACTAGTGCGCGATAATTGTTTTTTACTAACATCACCATTCATCTCTAATAGCCTAATTATGCTATTGACTGAACGAGATTGATTAGCATTCTTTGCCGCTATTATAGCTTCTTGGATTTCCAAAGTAATTTGCGATTTACCAGCATCTTTACGAACTGCTGGTGCTAATGCGTCAACTCCACCTTGCCTCCACTTATAGTACCAACGCTCTAAGGTAGCAGAGCTGATGTGAGAATTTTTACTGTTTGGTATTGCATAAGATTTTTGGCTCAAATCAGCGATAATTTGTTTTAGCTCACCTTTGCTAATACAATCCCTGCTAGCCAATGGCCCTAAAACCGATAGTCTAAATAGCGCTATTGGATTTATTGGTTTCATTCTTCCTCCTGCCCGTTGTTATCTTTATAGCTTTTAGTAAAGCGTAGATTCTGCTATTTGAGGAGGCCTAAAGTTTGTTGCTGGGTTCTTACATGATTTATCCTGTTGTTCATTTACTTTGTTCGCGAAACAAAATGTTTAAAATTATGGCACTGCAACACCGGCATTAGACAGATAGACCATGGCTTCTGCTAAGCTGATGTGAGCTAGGCATGACCGCCAGAAATGCGTGAAACCATCTGTACGTCCTAAATCTGGTAGCAATTGCTTTAATTGATCTGCGTGCGCAGCAAATTGCTCTTTGAAGCGCCGCAACCACCGACTAATAGTGCCACGAGCTACATTGCAATATTTATTAATGCTGCGAATAGATTTGCTTTGTACAGATGCAATTAAAACCATAGCTAACACAGCCCATTGATACCAGCGTTCTGGTGCCAAATGCATCGGTAATATTCTGAATGAACGCCTACAGTCATTGCAGAACATCCGCTGCACTATATTTAGTTCCGTTTGTGAGTTACCGATGTGCGTTTTGCGTGGGTAAGTACCATTTTTTTTAATATGAATGGATCCACAATATATGCAATGCTTCGGAATTTGATATAGTTGTGTAAAAAGTGCAGAAGGATTCTTTGGTAATAGTTTAATATCAGCTAAAATGTTAATCATAGGATATACCTTCCATGGTAATGGTTATTAGATCTGTAACAATTTAATAATAAGGTATATCCTACCTAATGCTAACAAAACCAGAATCAATTACTAGTCTTGCACCAGGTCTTAATATTGGGCATAGAGTTGGTAGTAATTACAGTGTGAATTTATAAAGTTGATTACAAAACGGATCACATACTTTGATGGAGAGTAGGGTTTAAAACATCAAGCAGCGCGTAACAAAACTGATTTATTAGACTCATCTAGATTGAGACGTAACA
>JAGVLG010000028.1 GCA_020054325.1 Gammaproteobacteria bacterium | reverse complement strand
CATGACTATCTCCCTATGTGTAAGTACATAGAAATAGTCTGGATTACCGGACAATTGGCGTATCAGAAAAACCGGGCAATTGGCGTATCAGCAACACAAAACATATGACAATATTGACAACTAACTGAATTTTGGTATAATGTTCAAAACCATAACTCTGGAATAATAACAATGCCTAAATCAATGCGTAGTATTCTTGATGGTGACAACGACTCTGAGTATGTTAAAGCAGCACAACAAGAATTTCGCGATCCTTTTATAATCAAAGCAAAATTAGCCGATGCTACTTATCGAAAATTAAATAATGAACACTATTTGGCATTATTTGAGGCAATTACCAATAATGATCCAGAAATTACAGCATGGATCTTGCTTGCAACAAACCAGCGGTTAAATCCTGTAAATCCTTATGATGTTCCAGGTAAAACTCGAACTGCAGTGATCTCATCACTACTGGAGACTGCTTTAAGACATGCGGTAAACCCTAAAATTATTTTATTATTATTACAACAGCAAGCTATCAGGAATTTTTTAAGCCATGCCCCGCGAGATAGCTACGTGTTCACCATGCTTGCACAGATGATCGATCAGCAGCAAAACTTAAATGCTGCATATGAACTATTAGAAGTTGCTAGATCTACTGGGCAGCAGATCCCAAGAATAATGCGCGAATATCCTAATCGAGCAGTTAATACTGCCCACAATAAACTGTTGTTTGGGTATAAACATTTGATCAGAAGTACAAATCAAGGTCTAGAAATTGGCTATTTTCGTCAAAATGATAACGCCAAAGTGGTTAAGCAAAAGTTACCCGGGCTGCCAACTGAACTTATTTATACTATTCTTTCCTTGGCTTTAAGTAGCGAAGATCTAGCGAATCTACCAATCAATACCGTAACCATTTTAAATGCAGCAAAGCCAGCCCGCATTAAAATCTCTGTATAATGATCCTCTTAATGCCTAGGTGCTCTGAAGAATTCAGGATCGAAAGGCTTTGGGCGCAGTTACATGCTTATGTCGTAATTCTGTATGCAATGCGATTTCAAATGATCTTTCAGCAGATAGTTCACCATTCAATACAGTATCTTTTGCGAACAGCTTGTATTTTTCCGAGTCTATGGATTCACCAGATCTTGGTAAATTTTCAGTAACATAAGCATTCTGTGCCCGAGCTATATTGATTATTTTTTTATCGATGCTTCCTAAATTTTCTGTTTTAATTAGCTGCTCGCGCTGTTGTTGCGTCAATACAGCTAAAAATACTGCTAGCACATCACCAGGTTTACTCTTACTTAATTCAGCAGCCCTATCTAGCACTGTAGTTAAATAATCTTGCAAATTTTTGATGGCTAATTGATTGTTAGAAGCTGGTTTTAAAACCGCAAGCTCAAGAATAATGTCAGCAAAAGCTTGAGCACAAAATAGTACCGTTGGTAATTTTGCTAGATCTGTTAGGTCATTATTAATTTTTGCATCGATATTCGATAGTAATTTTTTTAAATATTGTACACTATCATTTTGTTGTAATTCTTTAGGCAACAGATCTATAAACTTTAATAACCCTGCAACATAAATTTGTAACAAACCTAATTTAGCAAAGTTGTCGAGACAATCTGTGTACTTGCCATTAAGCCATACTTCGTAAAGACGCAACAACTGCAAAGAATTTGCTTGTTTTTTTCTTAGTTCTATATCTTGAATAACATTTAACTTTTTTTCCATTGCGGCGTGCCAATCATATGCTGGCATGATACTTTGGCCTTCACGCAATAACAACATCTCTTTCTGCAGCAATTTACCAGACCAATCTCTAAAGTTTTGTAATGTAAAATCTTGAACACCATATATTAAACTCAAACAATCGGATATTTGTTCTGGTTTGCCAGTTACTAATGCCTCGAATATTTTTGAAATATTGCTATCCATACTATCTTGCAAATTAGTATCAGCGCTTGTCGCGTGCATTGAATCAGTTGTTTTATAACTCGCGGTTCTAGCACTAGCATGAGAATTAGTAGTATGGGCAGTACTTGGCTCAGTGGCCGGAGTACCAGCTCCTTCAGGAGTTGCGCTTCTGGCATCTGGATCAATTTTTAGCGGTTTGCGAGGTTTTATAGGCTTAGGCATTGGGTAGTCCTATTTTTTAACCATTTAAAAATATGACTACTTTTTATAAAATTAGTTCGATGTAAGTACAAGTATTATTAAAAATACATTTCAAATGAGCCAGAATTGTTCAAGTAATAATAAAATTTATCGCCATTATCAGTTACATGTTCTTCGAACACAAAAGGCTCAGCATCAATTTCTAGGCTTAAACTACGCCGCCATTCTTTAGCAGCACTCTTACCTGCGGGCTGGCATATAAGCGCCCTAGTTGCAGGAAAACCTTTAACAGTACGAATATATTCAAGCGTATGATATTGGCGATAATCTTTATAATTTTCGTTTAGCAAATCGCCAGAATCAATCGTAAAACAAGTAAATGGCATTTCAGAAACCAATTTCAAACCTTGTTTTTGATTCACCAACATCGCAGGCAATAAAAACTGCTTTTTAACTTCCATTGAATACAGTTTATCTAAACGCGGATTATAGAGTAAACGACCCGTGTGTTGCTCAACCGAGACCAATCCAGTTGCGTTTAGAGAATCCTTTAAATGCTCAGCGATTATTATACTATCATCTTGGTTATCAACATCAGTATTAATACTTGCCAAACTTGTATGGGGAATTGTTATTAAAACTAATAAAGCGATAATTGTGCTTAGTGCAGGAATTGTTCTAAATCCTTTTAGTACTTTCGCCATATTCCATAAAACCATAGTTAGTTAATTAGTTGTGTATGTGTAATATTATACACCATAGGCTAGAAATGCAACGAGCGCCGTAGGCGCTCGTTGTTGCACCACCTTTATTCTCTAAACCAGTTTATCCCTTGGATCTGATTTTCGATTTTGCTTGGGAGACGATGAGCCAGTATTACTCGAACTTGCTGCTGGCCTGGGTGGCACAGCTGGTGCAGGCCTTTGTGGAACTGGTGGTGGTACAGCAGGTGCCGCAGGTCGCATTGATGGCATAGCTGGTCTTGCTGCACCAGCACTTCTGGCAGCTGCCTCTTCATGCGATCTGAGAGCACCAATTGGTTTAGGTACTGCTTGAGTACCGCCACCGGGTTTTCGTTGGTGGCTTACACGGTGTGGATCAAATGGAGCGCTTACTTCCTTGGGTGATGTCGGAGCTTCGCTAGTACTTTCGCCACGGCCACGCACACGACCTGCAATGTCTTCAGCTGCGCTAGATGCTCTTCTACGTAAGCCAGCAGCACCAGCCTCTAGTACACCGCTTCCTCTGCGTACCATTTCTCCAGCCTTTGCCTTAAGGTTTGCAAAAAAATCCTTGGTTTTTTCTTTCCAATCCTTTTCATTTTCTGTGATCTCTTCTTCTGCAAATTCACATGCTCTCAGTTTTTCCCTAGCCAACCCTGCTACCCTATCAGATAAATCAGCTACAGGTGTTTGCAGTTTTGCCATCCGAACCATTTCACATTGTTGTCGATATGCTTCGTCAAGTACTTTAACTTGTTCTGCAGAAAAAAGCATACGTGCTACACCGGCACGCCTAGCTAAAAGACGCCAGTACGACGCTACAATTCTATTTTCTGGCGATATTTCAACATCATCGCCAATAGAAAATACAAATTGTCCAGATGTGCGATCTTGTGCGAAAAGTGAGTTTCTCGCTGAACCACCTATTGGAACTCTCTTAGATCCACCTTTTAAATGCAAATCTCCTAAACGTGGAGCTGCCAAAGTTGCAGCTACCGCTGCACGTGTAGCAGCTACTCTGCCAGTGGCCTCTGGCGCCGCTTTAGCTCCTTTAGGACTAGGTGGTGACGCTGGGGGTCCAAAGGTCTGCCTTGGTTGCCTGGTAAAGTCCGAAGGTCGGCTTGGTGGAACAGATCCAGCACGGGGGGCTGCTTTAGCACCTTTAGGACTACCTTGCCGCGTTGGGGCAGGTTGCTGTTGCTGCGGCTGCTTTTGTTTTCGTTTTTCTATTTCAGCTCTTAATTGCTCAGGAGTTGGTTTCTTTGGGCCTGACATAATTATTCTCCTCGAATTCTTATTAACTTCTTAACGCCATAGCAAAAACTACAACGCAAAGTATTTTTATAAACTTAAATATAGACTAGCCATAAAAAAGCTGGGATTAATAACTTTGCGGATGTAGCTACACATAGAAATAGTAAGAGTTGCGCGATTAGGATTTGTAAGGCATTAGTTGGAACTGCAGTTAAATTCCTGCTTTTTGATACACTCTCTAAATAGACAGCGGTTTTTTTCATAATCATGCTCTGCCTTACGGCATCAGCTCATACCTTTACTACGGTATAATTCCATTAGAGCATAAACAGCAAGCAAAAGTCAAGTTAACTAACTTTTACTGAGAAAAATACGTAGCAACATCAGTTAAGCGTTGCATAGGAACTACCATATATTTCTTGTATAATGCCTGGATGCTTAATCGACTTATTTTAAATCGGCTTATTGTTTTAAGCCACGATATTCTACTTATCCCAGTTGCCTGGTTTGGGGCATATTGGCTGCGCTTTAATTTAGAGCATATCCCACAAGAATCTTTGGCCCAAGCTTGGGCTATTTTCCCATACGCAGTTGCGTTGCAGGTTTTTAGCTACTTATCCATAGGCTCATTTCGTAGCATGTGGGGCTTTGCCTCAATTCATGATCTGGCTAAAGTTATTAAAGCTGTTTTACTTGGTGGCCTGTCATTATTATTCACCGTGTACTTATTTAATAAATTTCATGGTTTACCGCGCTCTATTATTCCGTTGTATATGATCTTGTTAACCAGTATGTTAGCAGGTTCCCGTTTTACATTGCGTTTTATGCGCGACATGCTAGTGCAACCGACCAAAAATTCTGCGCAAAGGGTATTAATTATTGGTGCCGGTAGTGCTGGGGATAGTTTAGCGCGCGATATGATCCGCACTAGCTCTTATAAACCTGTAGCATTCGTAGATGATCGCGCCAGCAAACAGGGACAAGAAATTCATGGCATACGCGTTGTCGGACGTTGCGAAGATATACCCGAAGTTGTTAAAAAACATAAAATAGAATCAATTATATTTGCAATCCCTTCTGCTTCCGGTAGCACAGTGCGTAGCATAATGAGTATTTGTGAAAGCACACAATTACCAGTGCACACCTTGCCAGCGTTACAACAAATCGTATCTGGACAAGTTTCTGTAGATCTATTGCGCAAAGTTGCTGTGGAGGATCTGCTCGGTCGGGATCCCGTTGCAATTAATTGGGATGGTATTAGAGCGGCATTACAAAACAAAGTGATCCTTGTTAGCGGTGCTGGTGGCTCAATCGGCTCTGAAGTATGTCGTCAAATTTGCGCGTTAAACCCTAAGGCATTAATTGCTGTTGAAAATAGTGAATTTAATTTATTTACTTTAGAGCAAGATCTACAAGCAAAGTTTCCACATGTAACATTGCATAAACATCTAATAGATGTGCGGGATGCAGTTGCAGTTAACAAAATCTTCGCAAGCCATAAACCTGAAATTGTTTTTCACGCAGCAGCTTACAAACATGTGCCAATGCTACAATTTCAAATTCGTGAAGCTATTAGTAATAATATTCTCGGCACCAATACGTTAGCCGATGCTGCGATTAAATATCACGTCAAGCAATTTATTTTAGTTTCTACTGATAAAGCTGTGAACCCAGAAAATATTATGGGTGCAACCAAACGCGCTGCAGAAATTATTTGTCAAAGCTTAAATACTACTGCCAGCACGCGTTTTACTACAGTACGATTTGGTAATGTATTAGGTTCAGCTGGCAGCGTGGTGCCTATCTTTAAACAACAGATTGAAAATGGCGGT
>JAGVLG010000026.1 GCA_020054325.1 Gammaproteobacteria bacterium | reverse complement strand
TCATTCATCTTTAGGCGACATGACGCCTTGGGAATTTATGGCATGCAGTGCATGAGTGGTGTCTACTTTTAAATGGAGTAAGTAAAGGGGGCTTGACAAGGACATTCTATTGGTGATCAATTATTAATCCAGGTTGCTGAAAGGGTCAAGCATTTAATACGTGAGTCGGATACTATTGCTCGGATTGGTGGCGATGAGTTTGTTTTAGTTTTGAACGAGATTAGTGATCAAAAGTTTTTAATAGATATAATAAATCGTTTATTAAAAGAAATAGCTACAAATTTTTATGTTGCAGAGCGAGAGTTACATATAACTGCTAGTATTGGAGTTTCTGTATATCCTAAAGATGGTAAAACCCCAGAAGAACTATTACGTAATGCGGATCTTGCGATGTATATTGCTAAACGTGACGGAAGAAATAAATTTCAATTTTATGAACATAATTTAAATGAAGAAAGTTTATTAAAGTTAGAGAAGGAGTCTGCCTTACGTAGGGCGATAGATAATCAAGAATTTGTATTGTATTATCAACCACAAATTGATACCAACTCTAGAAAAATGATTGGAGTTGAGGCTTTATTAAGATGGCAGCATCCATCGCAGGGACTGATATCTCCGATAGAGTTTTTGGAGGTAGCGGAGGATAGTGGTTTAATAGTTGAAATCGGAAAGTGGGTGTTTAAAACTGCGTGTCAGCAAGCTTGTAATTGGCATCAAGCAGGCGCAAAACAACTAAGAGTTGCGATTAATGTAAGCAATCGGCAAATAAACGATAATAATTTCATTCAAATGTTAGATGAGGTGCTTGCAGAAACTAAAGTAGATCCGAAATTAATACAACTTGAAATAACAGAAGAAACAGTTATTAATAATGAGCGTGTGGTAAATGTAATCAATGAAATATCGAAGCGTGGTATTAGAGTGGCATTTGATGATTTTGGCACAGGTAATTCTAGCTTAAATTATCTAAGAATGGTACCAATCGATCAATTAAAGATAGATCGTTCTTTTATAAAAAATATTAATCACAATAAAAATGACGAAGTTATTATCAGGGCAATATTATCTATTGCAAATGATTTAGAGCTTGATGTTATAGCAGAGGGGGTCGAGACTAATGACCAGCTGCAATTTCTAAGTAAATATAACTGTCATGAAATACAGGGATATTATTTTAGCAAGCCACTTGCTGCAGAAGACGTAAGCGTTTTAATTCTTAACGATAAAGCCACTTAAGAGGCTTCATTCCACAGTTTTAACCATTGCTGGGTATATGCTTGTGCCAACTCCTGACAATCATTAATAACAAGTACATTTTCAGCATTGTTGTATATAGCAGAACGCGTATAGTTAAAGCTACCCAATTCAATACTGTTACCATCAAAGATCATAAATTTATGGTGCATAATTTTATAGTTGCCGTTGGCTCGAATCGCGATGTCGTTGTCTTTAAAAAAACCATATAGACTATGTTTGTCATTAGTTTGTCTTTGATCTACAACAATTCTTACATCTATCCCGTTTGTTTTGGCGCGGATTAACTCATTGGCTATGTCGCGTGAGGTGAAAGTATACGCTGCGACATAAATAGATTTTTTTGCATTGCGAATGCTTTCAATAATGAGCTCTTTGGCGCCTTGCTTGGGCGAAAATGCTACCGCAAAACTAGGGTTTTTACTAACAGCACAAAATGGTACTACATTGTTACTCGTAGTAGAGTGATTAGCAGCTGCGCTATAAAACGCAGTTGTTACTAACGATATCAAAATCAGGTACAAAAATTTTGTTTTAACTGATGCCATTACTATCTCAGCTATCTTTTAGCTCGTGCGGTTTATTAAGTGCATAGCTAAATCACTTAATATATTTGCCTTATATCCAAGAGGACTTAGCGCATCGATTGCTTGTTGTAACGCTAGTGCCGCATATTCTCTGGCTCCATCCACGCCTAGTAACGTAGTAAAAGTAGATTTGCCAGCAGCGATATCCGAACCAGCCGGTTTTCCAAGAGTGAAATCATCACTAGTAGCGTCAAGAATGTCATCTTGAATTTGGAATGCGAGGCCAATATTCGTACCATAATCTAATAGTGCTTCACGTACCACAGCTTTATTATTATGTTCACTAGCTATTAAAGCTAACTCGATACAAGCATTGAATAAGCAGCCAGTCTTATATTTGTGCAATTGAATTAAACTTTCAAGATTAATAGCTTGGTTTTCTGCAGCCATATCCTGGGCTTGTCCTAAAACCATGCCCCTAGACCCAATAGCTTTGCTTAACACTTGGATCATCTCAATTTGTAGAGATACTGCTAAAGGATTTAACTCTGGATCGCTTAAGACTTCAAAAGCCATGCTTTGTAACGCATCGCCTGTCAGAATCGCGGTGGCTTCACCAAAGGCCTTATGGCACGATGGCATGCCACGACGCAGATCATCATCATCCATGGCTGGTAAATCATCATGCACTAAAGAATAACAGTGCACTAACTCAACTGCAGCCGCTGCAGCATTTAATTTATCTACTGGTGTATCAAGAACTTTGCCAGTTGCATAAACCAGGGCTGGGCGTAACCGTTTACCATTATTCAATACTGAATATTGCATTGCAGCGTATAAACTTTGCGAGGTTTGATGTGGTAGCAATCGTACTAAAAAATCCTCGATGATTTGTTTATGTTGTTGTAAAAACTCTTGTAAATTTAATTCTAACAACATGAGCTCCTTGGCTAGATAACAAATCAATGATACTAACCGCAATTCTATCATATTTTTTAGAAAGTTAAATACAAACTAACCAACTGCACTACATATTGTGAAAGTATTTTCTAAATCACACAAGCATAGCAATTCCCTACTTATTCAATATGTCAAGTTGTTGATTGGTCGTAATTAAAGCAGTAGTTTTTTAATATAAAAGTGTTTTATACTGATTTTCTTGTTTTACTTAACGTAGTTGAGAGTTGGAATATGAGTAGTTGTGGATTTGGTGAGTACATTGATTTTCTGCGTGATAATCTAATTAATCTGATTCAATATAAAGAAAGTACTGGGACATTTGATCCTAATTTGTTGCAGTTAAAGCATGATCTTTTCAATCAAGATCCCTTTGTGGTAATTGGTGCAAGCGTTAGAGCTACCCGAGTGTTTGCAGAGAAAACGCTGTATCATTGAACCGCATGTAGCATATGATAGGCTTGTAACATAGCAAGATGCACTTCAGGCGCATCGTTAAGGAAACTTTGCCCAGCATAGATTGATTTGCTAGCGATATCAATGTAATGTTGCTCATCAAGCAGCTTCCCTAATTGCAACAGAACAATGCATGCAATCCCATTGCCACTTGCGGTTGCATCATCCGTAAATGTTTTAGGGTTAAAAAATAGTTTTTCGCCATTGCGCGGTATAAAATAAAATCCACCGTTATCTATATCGTAGAAATTTTCAATTAGGTTATCTGCAAGAGTTCTACAAAATTGAATATATTCATGCTGTGGGTCTTGGTTGATAAATTGTAATATTCCTTGTAGTAAAAAGGCATAATCGTCTAAGAATGCATTGATTTTACAGCTACCATTTTGGTAAGTAGCAAATAATTGCATATCGTGGAATAATTTGGTCCGAACGAAATCAATAGATTCTTTAGCTAGATTTAAAAACTCCGGCATATTTAATAATTGTGCAGCTAAGCTTAAATTATAGATCGCTAAGCCATTCCAACCTGTTAAAATTTTTTGATCTAAAAATGGTGCAGTTCTTAAATTACGTTGTAACAGTAATTTTTGTTTAATATTTGCCAGTTCATCCTTATTAGGTGCTGTTGCATGGTCATTAATAATTATATGCCATCTATTTTCAAAATTAGGTTTATGATCCAAGCCATAATATTTTTGAATGCTATTAAATTCATCTTTGGTTAAGATGTTTTTAATTTCAGCAACATCCCATAAGTAATATAAGCCTTCATGGGCATCGCTATCAGCATCGATAGAAGTATAAAAACCACCGCTCGGATCTCGCAGGTTAGTTTGTAACCAACGTACTGTTTCGGCGGCGATTTTTTTATAAAGATCATTTTGAGTTAAATTATATGCTTTCGCATATAGGCCTATAAGCTGCGCGTTATCGTATAACATTTTTTCAAAATGTGGGATTTGCCATTTTGGATCTACTGTATACCTAAAAAATCCGCCGCTAAGCTGATCATAAATGCCACTTTCTGCCATATGCTTTAAAGTAGTTAAAGGCATATGACGTATAAGTGAATCGGGTGAATCGAGTAAAAAGTCTAAGCTGGGACAATTCGGAAATTTGGCATTAGAGCCAAAACCGCTGTTTTCTGGATCAAATTCGCTTTGCAAAACCAATTCTGCATCATGTCGCAACTCACTAGCTAGGGGTAACTCATTTGGCGTACGTGGCTGTGATATCACCTGTAAAATTGCTTTAATATGCAATTCTTGCTGCATAATTTTATCTTTTTCGTGATAATAAACTTCATTTAGTTTATGCAATAATGTTTGGAAGCCTGGTACATCAGCTACAGCATCTTTCGGAAAATACGTGCCACCATAATACGGGATTAAAGAGCTCGGTGCTAAGAACATTGTTAATGGCCAGCCGCCAGCCCGACCCATTAACAGTTGATGGGTAATTTGATAAATCTTATCAAGATCTGGGCGCTCTTCTTTATCAACCTTTATGTTGATAAACAGGCGATTCATGGTGGCTGCCACGTCTTCATCCTCAAAGGATTCATGCATCATAACGTGGCACCAATGGCAGGCCGAATAGCCTATAGACAGTAAAATAGGTTTGTCCTGCTTGCAGGCTAAATTTATTGCTTCCTCGCCCCAAGGAAACCAATTTACACAGTTATACTTGTGTTGGAGCAAATAGGGACTAGACTCATTTCTGAGTCCGTTTTCTAAATTATTTTTGTTTAAATGTGGTGGTTTGTGCTCTTCAACCATCCAGCCGCCCCCTTTGAATGGTGCATTGCGTGACATACTTACGTATTCATGATAACTTATTTTCAGATTTTTTTCCCGCGATTTAAGAGGTAGTAGTTATGGCTAATTTAATAGGCAAAAAGGCCCCGGATTTCACCACTGCCGCTGTGTTAGCAAATGGCAGCATCAAAAATGACTTTAATTTGAGTGAAGCAATTAAAGGTAAGTATGGCTTAGTATTTTTCTATCCTTTAGATTTTACTTTCGTTTGTCCTTCTGAACTAATTGCACTCGATCATCGTATGCAACAGTTCAAGACCTTAAACGTCGAAGTTATTGCAGTTTCGATCGATTCGCAATTTACGCATAATGCTTGGCGCAATACCCCGATTGATCAAGGCGGTATTGGTGCGGTTAGTTACACATTAGCTGCCGATGTTAAACATGAAATTTGCCAGGCATACGGAGTTGAGCATCCAGAAGCTGGGGTTGCTTTACGCGGTGCATTCATCATTGATAAAAATGGTATAATTCGTGCGCAATTGCTTAATGATTTACCACTGGGTCGTAGTATTGATGAGTTAATTCGTTTATTCGATGCATTACAATACCATGAAGCGCATGGTGAAGTATGTCCAGCTGGTTGGCAAAAAGGTGATCAAGGTATGGTTGCAACTACCGAAGGTGTTGCGAAATACTTAGAAACCAACGCTGCAGATTTATAATTGTAGTTTAAGCCATTTGGATTTAGGTTTCGTACAGTTTTAATCGAACAACGCCTAAATTCAAATGGCAACGACTATAGTGTACTTTTATTGCAACATGTAAATAATATGTCTTTAGAACAAGAAATTAATAAACGCCGAACATTTGCGATTATTTCACATCCAGACGCGGGTAAAACTACTTTAACCGAAAAGCTATTACTTTTTGGGGGTGCAATTAATCTTGCTGGTACTGTGAAGGGTCGCAAAGCATCGCGCCATGCTACATCTGATTGGATGGAGTTAGAAAAGCAACGCGGAATATCTGTTACAACTTCGGTGATGCAATTTCCATATAAGGACTGTATTTTAAATTTGTTAGATACGCCTGGTCACGAAGATTTTTCGGAGGATACTTACCGTACTTTAACAGCAGTAGATGCTGCATTAATGGTGATCGATGCAGGTAAAGGTGTTGAGCCGCGTACTATTAAATTGATGCAAGTATGCCGCTTACGTAATACACCTATTATTACCTTCATAAATAAGATGGATCGCGATGGACGCGATCCGATTGAATTACTCGATGAAATTGAAAAGATCTTAGAAATCCAATGCGCACCGGTTACTTGGCCAATTGGTTCCGGTAAGTTTTTTAAAGGAGTATACAATTTACTTACCGATGAAGTGCATTTATACACCCCAGGTATGGGGGAGCGTACCCAAACTGGTACTATTATTAAGGGCTTGGATAATCCAGAACTAAAAGCCAAGCTTGGTGATTTGCTCGATGAATTTAAAATTGAGCTAGAATTGGTGCATGGCGCAAGCCATAGTTTTAACCAGTCTGCATATTTACAAGGCAAGCAAACCCCAGTATTTTTTGGCTCAGCTTTAAATAACTTCGGTGTGCAAGATTTATTGGATGCGTTTGCAGGCATGGCACCAGCGCCACAACCGCGCGCAACTGAAACTCGCGAGGTGCAGCCAAATGAAAAGGACTTTACTGGTTTTGTGTTTAAAATCCAAGCTAATATGGATCCACAACATCGGGACCGCATTGCTTTTTTACGTGTTTGCTCTGGAAAATACAGCAAAGGTATGAAGATGCGGCATTTACGTATCGCGCGCGATATTCAAATTAGCAATGCTTTAACATTTATGGCTGGGGAACGTGAACATGTTGAGGAAGCATATCCTGGAGACATTATTGGCTTGCATAATCACGGCACAATTCAAATCGGCGATACTTTTACCCAAGGTGAAAATCTGAAATTTACAGGTATTCCGCATTTTGCGCCAGAATTATTTAAGGCAGTACGCTCTAAAGATCCTCTAAAAGCAAAGGCCTTACATAAAGGTTTGATGCAATTATCCGAAGAAGGCGCAACCCAAGTATTTCGTCCGTTAGGGGATAATAGAATTATTCTAGGCGCGGTTGGTATTTTACAATTTGATGTGGTAGCACATCGGTTGATGCATGAATATAATGTCGATTGCGCTTACGATACAATCAACGTATCTACGGTGCGTTGGGTAAGTTGTAACGATCCAAAAATCATTGAAGACTTCAAGAAAAAACACGGCGATCAACTTGCTTTAGATCATGCTGATAATCTAACCTATATTGCGCCTACTATGGTAAATTTAAATCTTACCCAAGAACGTTGGCCGCAAATAAAGTTTACTGCCACATGCGAGATTTAAAGGATCGGACTAGATAAAAAACGACCGAGTATGTAGCTATTTAAACACCGATTCCTGCAGTACGTAGCAAATACTCTGCAAGTAATGGGATAGGTTGTCCAGTAGCACCGCGCTCTTTGCCAGTCCAACGACAGCCTGAGCCTGCGATATCTAAATGCGCCCACTTGTATTGTTTGGTGAATTTAGATAAAAAACATGCTGCGATTATAGATCCACCTTCTGGTCCGGCAACATTGGCAATATCTGCAACATTACTGTCTAATTGCTTGGCATATTCTTCTGGTAATGGCATTTGCCAACATTTGTCGCCAGAAACGCTGCTAGCTTCTAGTAGAGCATCAGCTAATGGTTGATGATTGCTGAATAAACCACTGAAGGCTTGGCCCAGTGCCATAACAATTGAACCAGTTAACGTAGCAATATCAATCACAATAGCTGGTTTAAAACGTTCGCTGTATGTTAAAGCATCTGCGAGTACTAAACGACCCTCAGCATCAGTATTAAGAATTTCAACCGTAATCCCTGCCATAGTAGTTACAATATCATCCGGCCGACTGGCGTAAGGGCCAGGCATATTTTCAGCTACAGCTAAAACTCCAACGATATTAAGGGGTAAATGTAATTCTGCGGCAAATTTGATCAAACCTAAAACTGTCGCAGCTCCAGTCATGTCGAATTTCATGCCAATCATGTTTGGCGGTGCTTTTAATGAATTGCCGCCGGTATCAAATGTTATACCTTTACCAACCAACACGATCGGATGTTCGCTCTTAGTAGCTCCACGATATTCAAGGGTAATTAATTTGGGTGGTGTAATACTACCTTTGCCCACCGCAATCAATGCCCCCATCTTTAGAGCCTCTAAATCTTTGCGATCTAAAATTGCTGTGCTAATTGTTTTATATGTTTTGCTTAATTTCTTAGCAGTCTGTGCAATATATTCTGGGTTGCAAATATTTGCTGGAGTATTTGCTAAATCTCGGGTTAATTGCATGCCGGCACTGATTGCCAGACCAGTTTTTACGCCTACTTCAGCCTTGCCTTGCTCACGTTTATTTGCAAAGATCCATGTTATTTTTTTGAATACAGTTTTAGGTTTTTCTTTACTTGATTTAAATTCAGTAAATTTGTATAGCGCTGTTAATGTAGTTACTACGGCTTGTTGGGCTTTCCAGGCAGCATCGCGCCCAGGGACATTTAACTCAGTAAGATAAGAGATGGCATCGCTCACACCAGTACCGTTTAAGGTTGTAATGCTTTTGCTGATAACATCGCGATATTTTTGGTCATTAAACTCACTCTTTGCGCCGCAACCAACCAGTAAAATGCGGGCACAATTTATGCCAGGAACCTTGGGAAGCAATAAAGTTTGGGCACATTTACCTTGAATATCGCCTAACTTGAAGACATCTTGTAAGTAAGTATCAGTAACTTTACCAAGCTTTACTCCAAGCTCCAGCGCTTTATTCGCTTCAAAAACTGGAATAATCAAACAATCTGCTTTTAATTTTTCTGGCTGACCAGTTTTTATGTTAAAATCCATGGTGTCTCCTAAGGGTGATAACACAATTTTAGCGCAATGCCGAGTAAAAGTTAATATGGTTATAGCCAGATATATTACTAAGGAAATTTTTAGCACTTTTTGTGCCATAACTTTTATTTTGTTATTTATTGCTATTAGTAATAAATTTGTAATGTTCTTGGCCAAAGCTGCTTCTGGTAAATTACCAGTGACTTTAGTATTTAAAGTAGTGGGTATGTACATACCGGAATTATTTGGAATAATGGCACCGGTTGCAATGTTCGTTGCGATTTTGTTTACACATAGCCGCTTACATGCAGATAGTGAAGTTGCAGTCCTATTAACTAGCGGTTTTGATTGGGCGCGTTTAACGCGGATCACTTTTGGGCTAGCAGCATTAGTAGCAATTGCAGTAGCAGTGGTAAATATCACCATTGTACCTAAATTAGCTGAAGCACGTGAGAAGTTGTTAGCAGAAGGGCAAATTGCTGGTGTAATGCAAGCGATTACTCCAGGACAATTTCAAACTATTGATGATAATGATCAGCTAGTATTTTATGTAGAAAATGTATTACCTAATGGTAAACTTGAAAATATTTTTATTGCGCAACAACCAAATCCAGAAAAAGAGCAAGATGATATTATTGTACTTACTGCTAGATCTGCGGATATTAAACAATTAGATACCAAAAATGAGTTTTATCTAGTATTGCGTAATGGCTATCGCTATGTTGGTAAACCAGGTGCTGCAAATTATATGGTCACCTCATTCGATGAATATGGTCGTGAATTAAAATATGCTAGTGGCCCATTACCAACTTATGAATATTTACGTCCTACTTCGCAAATTATGCGTTCGAGTGATCCGGTTGATGTTGCAGAGATGCAATGGCGTTTATCGATGCCGTTTGCAGTACTAATCTTGGCGTTGTTTGCTGTACCATTGGCTAAAGTACAACCACGTCAGGGGCGTTATGCTAAATTCTTGCCGGCAGTATTAATTTATATGGTCTATTACAATTTATTAACAGTTGTAAAGCGTTATATTGCCAAGGGTACTATTGCAAGTTTACCAGGTCTCTGGGGTATTCACCTGTTGTTTGTATTAATAGCATTGGCAATGTTATTTCAGGTTTCAGGGCGGTGGGCTGAATTGCGTTACAATTTAGCATTAGGGAAGCGCACATGAATATAATTGATCGTTATATTGGTAAACAACTAGCGCTGACTATTTTATTAATGACTTTTGCTTTGTTAGGGATTGATCTTTTCTTTTACCTAGTTAATGAGTTACGACATGTAGGTAAGGGCGATTATACTTTAACCAGAGCCTTGATATTTGTCGCTTTAACTATTCCACGCAAAATTTATTTGTTATTCCCATGGGCCGCGTTATTAGGCGCTTTGTTATCTCTCGGAAACCTAGCGAAGTATAGTGAATTAGTTGCAATGCGCGTTGCGACCTTTTCAGTAATGCGGATTGCGGCGGCAGCGTTAAAAACTGGTCTAATTTTAACGATAATTATGTTTATTTGTGGTGAAGTAATTTCACCAAAAACTGAAAAGTATGCGCAACGCAAGAAGACTTTAGCGCTTAGTCGTGGTCAAGCTATTCAAACCCAGTTTGGCATTTGGGTGCGCCATGGTAAAGAGTTTATAAATGTTGGGGTTGTGAAACAGCACGATCAATTAGACAATGTTACTAGATATCAATTTAATGATGAATTACAGTTAGAAGCAGTATCACATGCTGGATCGGCTAAAAAACAAACCGATACTTGGTTATTAGAAAATAATGAAGGTACTAGATTTACCGCACATGGCACAGAAGCATTTAAAACTAGCGAGGCGCAGGTTCCAGCGTTATTAGATACTGAAATTTTACAAGCATCAGCAGTTAAGCATTTAGAGCGTTTAACTTTAACAAACCTGTGGCGTGTAATTAAAAGTTGTATCGCGCAAGAATTAAATGCGACCGAATACCAACGTGCTTTTTGGCTAAAAATTATGCAACCATTTACGGCTTTAGTAATGATTTTTCTTGCAGTACCATTTGCCTTTGGCCCGCTAAGATCTGCCTCTTTGGGACTAAAAATTTTGGTGGGTATTTTAGTAGGTTTTTCCTTCCACACCTTAAACTCTATATTTGGGCCATTAACTATGGTGGTTGGTTTATCCCCCATGTTAGCGGCCCTAATTCCAACTTTAGCGTATTTTACCTTGGGATACTGGATGATTTTAAGGGTAAAGTAGTAGGGGCGTTGATAATTCTACTATGGCGGTCATAAATCATTGATTTTTTGTGCTTCGCTGCTCATTTACTAGCGTGTAAATTGCGCTGCGATGCTCAAAAATCAAAGCTTTCTGGCTCGCCCTAGCGAATTGTCAAAAGCCCCATGAGTTACTGTGTATATGCTCAGCAAAAAATTTGAACCTTTTAAGCAAAAAACTATCAAACATAATAGTAACAGGAGGTAATTATTATGCCTGATAAAGATGCCGATGGTAAGTTTATTCCAAAGCCACCGATAAAGCCAAAACCTGAAAGTAGAAGCGCACGACGCCCACAAGGTTCTGAAAAGCCTCGGGATCTGCATCCCAAAATAACACAGAGACCAGTAGAACCTGGTACAAGCGTAAGTGCGAGAGATGGCACAGTGCGTCGCACTGACGTAACAGAAGGAGAATCAGTAGGGTTTACACTTGGCCAAAACTCACCATTACGCACACAACAACATTTACGTACCATTAGCACTCCTGGTAAAACAGCTACCAACCCATATATGGAACACCAAAAACTTTTGCAAGAGACTTTGACTCATGTGAATGATGGCACTATTGTAATCGGTCAGCTATTAACAGACGAAATAACAATGCAACGAGCTATAGATGGCTTCCGCAGTTTAAGTGGGAACGCCCTAGAAGGGCATAAAGAAATGGCGGATGCACAATTTAAATTCGTAGAACAATTAGGAAAAGCTTACTTAACTTTTCAAGCTGCCCAAAATCAAGCTGCACGTAACGAAATTACTAAAATAGTAGAAAAAATATATGTAGCTGCTAATAAAAAAGCTCCACAAATAAACAATGCTAATTTTGAAGAAGTTATTGTTGGCGCTGCAAAATTAGGATTAATAACAGGTTTAGATATTTTAATGCGGGCACAACGTCCAGATCGTGTTACTTTTCAAAAACCACGCCGCTAATAAATTGTAACCCAAGCTATTTAGGTATATGATTACATAACTGGTTAGTAATTAAATCATAAACATTCTGTTATATGTAATTTTAATAGGGATATGTATGATCATCAATATATGGATAGTGTTAAACAGCTTGTTATACATTGGTATAGGGATCCTAACTTTTATAAAGCCACAAACCGTTGCAGACACCGTTGGTTACGTCCTTTCTAGACCTGGGGCGTTTGCCGAGTTAAAAGCTTGTTATGGTGGTCTGATGATTGTAATTGGCTCGCTAATGCTATACCTAATGCGTACTGACAGTGCCAAAGGTTTACTGTTTCTTACTGTAATTTATCTTGGTTTTGGATTAGGTAGATTTGTCGGGATATTAACCAACCAAGCATATGATCACACCACGCTGATATATATATCTTTTGAAACATTTGCGACTATATTTAGTTATGTTTTATACCTACGTTATTTTAAAATGTAGATGTAGTCACTGCAATTTAAATTTAGGCATAAGCTATGACAACTATCCGTTTAATATTATGTGATCAATTATCACATAATATATCAAGTTTAAAAGGTATCGCAAAAAATGATTTTGTGCTTATGTTTGAATTGATGCAAGAGCTAACTTATGTAAAGCATCATCCTAAAAAAATTGCATTTACCTTAAGTTCAATGCGGCATTTTGCTAATGAATTAGTAAAAAATAAGCATAAAGTACGCTATATAGAACTTGAGGATCCGGCAAATTCTGGAGCTTTCGTTACTGAACTGCAACGAGCAATCAAAGAAACTTCAGCTAAGCGTTTGGTTGTCACAGAGCCAAGTGAATATAGATTTTTAGAATTGTTGCAAAGTATGGCAATAGAATCTGATATCGAAATCGAGATAAGACATGATGATCGTTTTTTGTGCAGCATACCAGATTTTAAACTTTGGGCGCAGCAACATAAGCAATTACGAATGGAATACTTTTATCGTGAAATGCGTCGCAGATATAAAATTTTACTAGAACAAGATGGCAAACCTACTGGCGGCGAATGGAACTACGACAAACAAAATCGCAAACCTCCTACTAAGGGCTTAATTTTTCCAAAACGCATTAGCCATCAGAAAGATAGTATTACCAAAGCTGTGCTAGAATTGGTGCATCGCAAGTTTTCACAGCATTTTGGCAGGCTTGAACCATTTCATTTTGCGGTAAATCGCGAACAAGCGTTAATTGAATTAGATCATTTCATTGCTGAGGTTTTACCGGATTTTGGAACTTATCAAGATGCTATGATTGCTGGCGAACCTTTTTTATATCATTCACTTATATCTTCCTATTTGAACATTGGTTTATTACTGCCATTAGAAATTTGTCAAAAAGCCGAACAAGCTTATCGTACTGGAAAGGCCCCCCTAAATTCCGTGGAAGGTTTTATAAGACAAATCCTCGGTTGGCGAGAGTTTATTCGCGGAATTTACTGGTTACACATGCCAAAATATGCTGCAATGAATTTTTTAGATAGCAAGCAACCTCTGCCAGAATTTTATTGGACTGCAGAAACTAAAATGTTTTGTATTGCTGAGGCAGTAAGGCACACACGCGATTATGCCTATTCGCATCATATTCAACGTCTTATGGTCACTGGAAATTTTGCACTATTAGCTGGCATAGATGTGGCGCAAGTGCAAGAATGGTACCTTGCCGTTTACAGCGATGCTTATGAATGGGTAGAAATGCCAAACACCTTGGGAATGGCTTTGTTCGGAGATGGCGGTATAGTGGGTAGTAAACCGTACGCTGCTAGTGGTAAATACATAAATAAAATGAGCAATTTTTGTAGTAAATGCCAGTTTGATCCGAATGAAACAATCGGAGATAACGCTTGTCCTTTTAATGCGTTGTACTGGGATTTTTTTGCGCGTAATAAAAACAAACTTAAGAATAATGCTAGAGTGCCATTTGTCTACACAACTTGGGAAAAATTCGGAGAACAAAAACAAAAAAGCATTAGAGAAAAGGCTGTACAGATTTTGCTTGATATGCAAGAAGCAAAATTATAAGTATCTACTGTACATTTAATAATAGATCAACTTGAAACCGATGTAGTAAATCTTTTAATTCATGATTATTACCAACCGAGATTACCAAGCAGCATTTTTGTTCTTCAGAAATTAGTTTATTGTGTAGTTCAAATAAATAGCCAAGCGATGAACTATCGATCATTTTAACTTGCTCTAAATTGAATTCGACAGTTGCAAATTCTTTTAACTTTGTATATGGATGTTCGCTTGCAATTGAATGGATAAGATCTTGAGTAAAACGATGGGATTTCATCTCAAGAGTGAATTTATTACCAGAAATAGAGTGTGTAAAATTGTTATCCATAGCAAGGATTATTATAGCTCACCCCGCTATGAAATGCGCGATGCTATAAGCTACAGTAGCTGCAAGCCCACCAACAAACATAGTTTGTAGCGCACCTTTTATTGGGTTTATTCCGGTTAATTTGCCTTTGATAGCTCCAAAAATAGCCAGGGCTGTCAAAGTCGAGATAATTGATGTTAGCAATGCGGTATTAATATTATCAGTGAGCATATATGAGGATAAGGGAATTAAACCTCCCACAATATACGAGCCGCCTATGGTCATGGCGCTAATTGGGGCACGTTTGGGATCCGGCTTTTCTAAGTTTAATTCATAGCGCATCATAAAGTCGATCCACTTCTCTTTATTGCGCTCTAAATTCTTAACCACGCTTTCTAATTCAGCACCACCTAAGCCATATTCACGAAAAATTTCTCTGGTTTCAGCTCGTTCGCGTTCCGTTAGAAAATCAACCTCGTAAAGCTCGCGTTTTCTTTCATTCGAATAATGTTCCTCGTAGGTTCTGGCTGCTAGATAGCCGCCTAATCCCATAGCAATCGCCCCGGCTGCAATTTCGGCTAAACCAGCAGTTACGATGATACTTATTGAATCTACCGCACCAGAAATACCTGCTGCTAAAGCAAAAGGTACGGTTAAGCCATCCGCCATGCCAATAACTACATCTCTTACAGTATCAGAGGCGGTGAAATGTGCCTCTTTATCGAACGCAGATGCCATAACAATGTTCCTTTTCATGATCAAGCAGTGCTTGTTTAATTTCTAAACCACCACCAAAGCCAGTTAAGCTGCCATTTTTACCAATCACACGATGGCATGGGATTATGATTGGTAAATTATTTCTGGCATTTGCCATAGCGACAGCCCGCACCGCAGCTGGATTTTGTAGTTGCTGTGCAATGTCGGAATATGAGCATGTTGTACCATAAGGTATTTTTGCTACTCGTTGTAAAACTCTCATGCTAAATTCAGCCGCAACAATTTGTATCGGAATGTCGAACATTTTGCGCTTACCGCTGAAATACTCATCAAGTTGTCGCCGGCAAAGATCAAAACTTTTCAAAGTATAAATCCAGTTAGCTTCAGGCTGCTGTGACATCTTGCCTTGCGGGAATCGCAGCAAAGATAAGTGAGTTTTCGAGCCAGCTAAAAGAAGTTTTCCGATTGGACTGTCATAGTAACAATAATAAGTTTCTTGCATAAAGTCTTTGCCCTTTTAAACGCAGCATACCATTTATCCACAGCAACGCAAAGTAATCAAAATCATGCATTTTTATTGGTGTTATGCTGGTTAGCTGCTAAGATTATAGTAACGAGCCGATAAAGAGGCAGATTTATTATGAAAATTCAAAAAAATACCCTGCTAAGATTAATATACGAACCTAAAAAAGTTCTTCTGCTGCCTACTGTAATTATCATTGCAGCAATTATTTTATTTGTTGGGGTACTTACTTGGATAAAGATTAATGGGCATCGGAATCAACAAGCATTTACAGAATTTAACGAGCAAGGTACGGGGTATAATCAAACCATTGCTTCAATGCAAGCGCATATCGCCTCATTAAACTCGCGGATCCAACATTTATCAACCGATAATAAACGTCTGAGCTCTACCGGACAAAAATTATCAGCACAATTGCGCCAAACAAGCTCGTCGATAAAAGAACAATTAGCGCATACCAAAGAATTACAACTCGAACTTTATACGCTGGATCAACATCTCATAAGCAAATATGATAACTTTATAGAGTTACAAAAGCAGTTTAATGAAGCAAAATTAGATTGCGATAAAGAAAAAGGTAAGGATAAGGCTAAAAGTAAAGCATGTATGAATTTCAAACAGGTTCGGCAAGATGTTGAAGATTTAATATCGCAAATTAAGTTTTTGAAAGCTAAACGCGAAGTATTACTTTCCGAGATAGATCGTACCGCAGCATAGAAAGCATATGATCATGATAGGTCGACGCTGCAGCTGATAATATTTTATACTAATATTAAGATCCGAATAAAAAAGAGATAGCGATGGTGGTCGATACAAGTTCCTTAAATAATATCGAAAACGAAATTATCATTGGCCTTGCTGGCGGTCTGGGTGTAAATTTCGCCGAAGTAGCAGATAAAATTGCTTACTATTTAGCTAGGGCCGGTTATCACATCGAAATTTTGCGCATTGCAGACTATTTTGCACCACACGACAATCAATCTAAATTCGCTGAATACTATTGGAAAATGCAATACGGTACCAAACAACGTCAGTTGCATGGCAATGATTACTGGGCTAAACACGTGGTACAACAGATTTTTAAAATGCGACCCGGGTTAAGCAAAAAATATAATAAAATTGCATATATTGTGCGCTCATTAAAGAATAAGGATGAATTAGATTTACTTTCTAATGTTTATGGCAGAAACTTTATTGCAATTTCGATCTTCAGCGAGGCTGAAGCAAGTATTAAATATCTTGAGCAAAAATTTAAACTTGGTCGTTTAAAAATTGCAGAAGCTCAATTGCAGATGCAAATTATTAATGCTGAACTACATCTCGGCTCTGATATGTTAATACAAGATGCCGCAGAATTATTACTAGAAGATGCGGCAGACATAGCGCAGATTAGTGAACAAGACACATTATTACGTTTTTTAATTCGTAAAGATCAAGAAGAAACCCACCCAGAGCTAAAAAAGTTTGGGCAAAATTTATTCCAATGCTATTCGTTAGCGAACTTCTTTGTGTATCAAAATAAAAACTTAGATCGACAGGTGAAACGCTTTACTGATTTACTGTTTAATGATCCTTTCGCTGAGCCAACATATGAAGAGTATTTTATGTTCTGTGCGCAAGCAGCAGCATATCGCTCGCTAGATTTAGATCGCCAGATAGGCGCTGTAGTTGTTAATAAGGAGAAAGAATTAATTGCGGCAGGTTTTAACGATGTAAGCAAAGTAGGTGGCGGACATTTTGAACATCATGATCACCCCATGTACCCAGTAGCACAAGTGGATGATCAACGCGATTATAAACAACGCTACGATTACAATCATAAATATTTAGATCAAATAGCCAATAAAATTGCACAAACCTTACGGTTAATTGATAAAGATAAAATAGTATTACGAGAAGAAATCCGAGGCATTACTGAATTTAAACGTTCGACGCATGCAGAAATGTCAGCTCTATTAGATGCATCGCGACGTGGAGTGGCGGTACGAGATTGTACCATGTATGTTAATACTTATCCTTGTCACAATTGTACCAAGCATATAATTGCTTCTGGGATCACAAAAGTTATCTTTTTACATCCTTACACTAAGAGCAAAGCACGTGAAATGTATAAAGGAATGATTAAACATGGCATATTCGTTGATCAAGCAGAAGTTAAGAATGTAGTAATATTTGAACCATTTTTCGGCGTTTCTCCTAATCGCTTCATCCAAACCTTTGCAAATGATAAAGAAACTCGACTCGAAAGGGAAAACGGTAAAGAAAATGGCAAAACCATAAGTTGGGGAGTGACTTCTACATCAATTCCACGTGAGTTGCGTGAGAGGCAACCACATTCATATATATCGCGCGAATGGACCGTAATCAATAATAGATTACCGGACATGTCAGCCTTTTATCGCTAATACAGTCCAAACCATTTGAATTTTTATACTATGTTTCAGCACTCAATCGCAGCAGTCATGTATTATATATACACGCCTGCTGCTCGACTCGCGCTGTGAAAATTATTTTTTCTTAGCGCCGCCTTTATCCTTACCGCCTTTCTTATCGCCTTTGCCTCTATCGCCCATGGTAATCTCCTTAATAACTAAAACATAAACTCATATCAACATATTAAGCATATTTGATAGGATTTGCTAGAGTGTGTGTTAGGCTAGGAATTAAATAAATTTTTTTACGCGCTATTGCTTAGCCAAGCAAGTTTCGTATTGCTGTAAGTAAATCAGTTGCAACTAATCCATGCAAGCCATCATCCATAGCAGCCTTATCTCCAGCCATTGCGTGTACGCATACCCCGAGCTTTGCAGCACTTTCTGTGCTCATACCTTGTGCCATTAAGCCTGCTATCACGCCGCTAAGTAAATCACCCATCCCGCCGCTAGCCATGCCAGGATTACCGTGGGTAGAAATGTGGATTTTTGAATCTGGGCTTCCGATCAAGCTGCCTTCGCCCTTTAAAACAACTGTACAATTATATTCTCTAATTAGCTCTTTAATTGCATTAATGCGGTGCTCTGGTGTACTTGGTATTTGCTGTTGTAATAACCAACTTGCTTCGCCAGGGTGTGGTGTTATCACCCAATCATTGACTTTACCTGGTTGCGGTTTTAAAAAAAATAAACCATCAGCATCGATCAAAATTGGTTTGTTGGTTTGTATTACCAAATTAAAAACCTGCTGTGACCACTCACTGCGACCTAATCCTGGACCTAATACCACTACTGTAGCCTTTTGCAGATAATCAACAACTTTTGTTGGATCGTCTATTGCCGCAGACATAATTTCTGGGTGTACTGCGTTTAGACCAACAAGGTGATAACGATGTGATGCCATAGTTACTAAGCCAGCACCGACTCGCAAAGCTCCCAAAGCAGCTAAAACTGGAGCTCC
>JAGVLG010000038.1 GCA_020054325.1 Gammaproteobacteria bacterium | reverse complement strand
TTTAAATGCGGCGGGATTTGCTTATGCTGCATTGCAAGGACTGTCTTTATAACCCCTGCAACACCTGCAGCACTTTCGGTATGTCCAATGTTAGTTTTTACTGAAGCTATTATCAATGGAGAACTTGGATTGCGCCCTTGACCAAAAACCCTGCCAAGACTTCTTACTTCAATTGGGTCTCCAAGCGGGGTTCCAGTACCATGCGCTTCTATATAGCTAATCTCTTTAGCATCTAACTTTGCATTTGCCAATGCCTGCCTTAGCAATAATTCTTGCGCAGCACCATTTGGAGCAGTTAGGCTTGAACTTCTGCCATCCTGATTTACCACACTACCCCGAATTACAGCTAATACATTGTCATTATCTCTGATGGCATCATTTAGACGCTTTAACACCAATACGCCACACCCCTCACCTCTAGCATAACCATTAGCTGATTTATCAAAGGTTTTACAGTGTGCATCTGGCGAGAGCGCGTGTAGTTGGCTGTATTGAATAAATCCTTTGGCACTAGCTATAACATTAACCCCGCAAGCGAGAGCTAAATTAGCAGACCCATCTTTAAGACTCTCACATGCCAAGTGCATGGCAACTAATGATGAAGAACAAGCAGTATCAACTGCTAATGCTGGCCCTTGCAGACCTAAAATGTATGATAGTCTTCCTGCAACAGTGCTTATTAAATTACCAGTTACAATTTGGGCCGCGTAGTCGTCACTTAATGCTGAATTTGCAAGAATATCTTCATATTCATTGGACATAACCCCAACAAATACCCCAGTTTGACTACCCATTAGGTTTGCTGTATCGACATTGGCATGCTCTAATGCTTCCCAGCTAACTTCAAGCAGCAATCTTTGTTGTGGGTCTAAGGCCATGGCTTCCCTTGGCGCAATCCCAAAGAATTCGTTATCAAACAATTCTACATCTTTAACAAAGCCTGCAGCCCTGGCATAGGTTTTATTTAAAGCATCCTGATTAGCATCATAATAATCATCGATATTAAACCGAGACTTTGGAACCTCGGTTATAGCATCAACGCCTTGTGATAAAACTCTCCAGTAATCAGCTAAGCTGTTAGCATTGCCCGGGAAGCGACACGACATTCCAATAATTGCAATTGGCTCATCATTGTTGGCGGTTTTATTTAACACTAATTTGATATCTGTTTGCTGTAATTCAAATACTTCAGTTAGCAAATAATCAACAATTGCAACTATGGTAGGGTAATTAAAAATAAGCTCTTTAGAAATAGCGTTACTGTACTCTATTCCTATGTAGCTAATAATATTATTGCGAAACTCTTCGGTTAGTAGAGAATTAATACCCATGTCCATGAGGCCTGCATTAATATCAACAGCGGCCTCCTTAGATAACCCAATAGTTCTTCTAACCTCAGACTGTAAATAATTAATCAGAAAATCACGCTGTTCGTTTAAGGGCATGGAGGATAATTTGTTTACGAATTTGTTATCGTGAGTCTCTTTTGAATTTTCGCCTTTAGAATCCTCTGCTTTAATCTCTAATACTTGAGCAGAAGCTTGTGTATCTTGAGCCTTAACACTTAAAGTTGCATTTAACCAATAATCTTGGTGTTGAAATGGGTATAAAGGTAACTCTACTCTATGGCAGTTATACCCTTCATATAAACTTTGCCAATTGATATCTATGCCGCTCACATATAAATTGGCAATACCTTTTAAGAGCTCTTGCCATTCTGGCTTATCTTTATTTAATAACGAACTAAATACATATTGCTGTATATTGCTTTGATTGACACCTTCTCTAACCATATTCAACAACACTGGCTGTGGACCAATTTCAACAAAAGTATTAAACCCAAGATTCTCTAACTCTTGCACCCCAGTATAAAACTTAACAGGGTTTCTGCTATGCTCGCGCCAATAATTAGCTTGTTGCATTTCATCTTTAATTAGTTTACCAGTTAGATTCGATATTATTGGTATGTTTGGCTTTGATTTTTTTACACTGGCTATTTCTTGCTCTAACGATGCAAGCATTGGCTCAAGCAAGTAGGAATGAAATGCATGTGAGGTTTGTAGTTTTTTTACTTTTATTGACTTGGAAGATAGCTCTGCTTTGAGTTTATCAATTGCCTCAACATCGCCAGATATAACCACACTGTTTGGAGAATTAATAGCTGCCATGTTAACTTTATCTGAATATGGCGCAATTAATCTTGTAACCTCAAGCTCGTTTAATGCTACTGCAAGCATGGCGCCATTTTTTGGCAATGCCTGCATTAATTGGGCACGCTTTGTAATTACCTTTAAACCATCCTCAAGAGTAAATACACCAGCTACAGTTGCTGCGACATATTCACCAACACTATGGCCTATTAATGCATCGGGTTTTAGCCCCCTAGCACTTAGCATTTCAAATAATGCATATTCGAATGCAAAAAGCGCGGGCTGGGTATATTGGGTTTCATCTAATAGGGAGCTCGAGTTGCCCCATAAGATTTCTAACAGGGGTTTATCTAGGTATTTTTCTAAGATGTTGCAACATGTATCTATGGACGCTTTAAATACTAGCTGGCTATCATACAAGGTCTTGCCCATGCCAGCATATTGACTTCCCTGACCACTAAACACATATGCAATTTTAGTTTTATGGGATAGTTTCTTGGCAGCTATAACCCCAGCCACAATTTCGTTATCAAGCCATGTATTTAATTTATTGATACAATCTTGGTTGTCATCTGCAATAATCGCTAAACGATTATCTAAATTATCACGATAACAACTAGCACTATAGCAAACATCGGTGATAGATATTTCATGGCTATTACTTAATAAATTTTTATATTGCTTCGCAAGTTCAATCAATGCCGCAGCATTCTTGGCAGAGATGCATAAAATGTTTGTACTTAATTTAATATTTACTTTTAAAGTCTGCTCTAAGCGATTATTAAACTCCTCCAACACCACATGAGCATTAGCACCCACAATACCAAAGGAGTTAACCCCAGCAATTCTTTTACCCTCAATTGGCTGCCATGAGGTTAATTTTTGTGGGATTTTGGCAGGAACATCATCAAGAACAATCTTTGGATTTAGTTTTTCTAAATGTAGATGCTTGGGTATTTGTTTCTGCTTTAAACTTAAAACAGTTTTTATAACCCCAGCAATCCCGGCAGCGGCCCCCAAGTGTCCAATATTGGTTTTAACAGATGCAATGTATAATGGATGCTCTTTATCTCTACCTTCTTTTAATACATTGGCAATAGCATGGGTTTCAACCACATCACCCAGTGGTGTTCCAGTACCATGGGCTTCAATATAACCAACTTGATTTGGTAAAACCCCGGCCACATCTAAGGCATGTTTAATTAATGCCTCTTGTGACTTTTCATTTGGGGCAGCCATAGTAATACTTTGGCCATCTTGATTTATTGCAGAGCCAAGTATTAGGGCATGTATCCTATCGCCATCTTTAATGGCACTATCTAAATCTTTTAATACTAATACCCCGCACCCCTCACCCCTACCAAAGCCATTAGCTGATTCATCAAATGTTTTTGAATAGCCATCTGGGGAGAGCGTTTGGTTCTTGGAGAATAAAATATATTCCTCTGGTGATAATACTAAATGTGTACCGGCAACTATAGCCTTGTC
>JAGVLG010000072.1 GCA_020054325.1 Gammaproteobacteria bacterium | reverse complement strand
CTGCTTCTTCTTTAAATGACTTATCGTACTTACTCATGTTTACACCTTTTTATTGATAATTATATCAAATTAGGTGTCTACTGAACCAGGCTCACATCACACTTATCAAAATGTACCCCGAGTGGTTGGAGGAACCTACCCAAAAAGCGAAAATCTTTGAATTACTATCTAAAAATATGACAAGATACTTTGAAGGATTGACTGCGCAAAATACTGCAGATTATGAAGATGCTAAATTTGCGATGAAACTAATTCTTCAAAACTTCGATAGCTTACCAAAATTTAGGTACGGTAAAAAAGGTGTTGAAGAGTTTACTAAAACTGTGCAGATGATACTTGCTTCAAGTCTTGAAAATGAAGAACCACTCAAGCTGGTTGCAATATTACTTGAAGTGTTAGGTGCAATGCCAGGTTTAAATCTTGAACGAAATGCTGATACCGCTTTTTCTTTGCTGGCTCAAATCGATGTATCTAATCTCGGTGATAATGCTGCTAAAAAAGCTAGCATGTTCGCGAAAAGCAAGTCAGACCAAAATTCATCGCCTCCAAATGCGCAAGAGTGTCTTGTCAGTTCTTTGAAGTTGATTTATAAAAATATTTTGAAAAGCTTAGAATCTATTTTTGCAGCAGAAAAAAATGTAGATCAAGAACTACTTCAAAATATGTTGGTTGAGATGTTTAAAGTACGTTCATTAGGAATAGGGCAAGAAGATATTTACTGGGCAATAGTTTCTAATGCTTATGGAGTTGATGCAAAGAAAAATCTTATCATGCAGGCTTTGTTAAAAGCTATTTTTGCATCCAACATTCAGGATAAACTAGAACCATTGATAAATGACACTTTTAAAAGGATGCAAACTAATGCAGAACTTATTGCAGCATATACTGAGCTAAAAACAGAGCTATATCGACTTAAAGGAGATGCTAAGTTTCATGCATTGCTAATCTCAATAGGAGTTGATTTACAAAAACCATTACCAGAAAATTTTTCAGATGAAATAAAAAGAGATTTGTATAATACAGCTTTTCCACAAAGTTTGGCATTTTTAATTGCAGATCTCAGAGCTTATGCTATTGCATCTGGAGAAACTTGCAGCACAACTATAGAATTACTTGATTTTACTGCAACTAGGTTTAACTCGGAAGAAAAGCAACGATTTATAAAATATATTAATATGATTTTAAGAAAATTTGTTTCTACGATGGATTTAGATAATGCTGAGCAAAGAAAAGAGATTACCGATGTTGTAAAATGGTTAGGTCAGGTTAGTTATACGAAGGATGGCACAGGCTTAAATCTTTCTGGTGCAGAATTTTTAGAAAATATTCTTCCAAAAGACCTTTCTCCTTCACAAGCCGATGACTATGTCAAGAAAGTGCCGGTTCTGTTGCAAGCCTTTCTAAAAAATAGATATGGAGGCAAAACTCATGAAGATGCGAATCCGTTTGTTTTGTTATCAAAATTTTCTGCCAAACATACATTCGCTGATGAAAAACTATTTTTATACTTGTACGAGCTTGCTAAGGATAAACAAGAACCATGGTTAACATATTGGGTGAACTGTGGCAATAAAAATGCATCTGTAATTCTTTATTTATGTCGCGATGCGCAGTTTGGTGAGACGGTAGATAAAAGAAAGGAAGTTTTAAATACAGCATTAGAGCTTGAAAGCATACTTGAAAAAATGGATGAAGAGTTCTTTATGGGATTTAGTACGCTCGAAGAAGGAGTGTATGTTGAACAAGTTTTAGCAAAATTATTACCGCAACATCAGGGTAATTTGTATTCTTTACTTAATAAATTAAGTTATGCGGTGGAGTTATGGAAAAATAGTGCAAATTCTCTTACCGCCAGAGTTGCATTGGGGGCACACGATGAGGAATTAGCAAGACTGGCTAAAGATATTAGTAAAAAGTACTATAGCAATACATTAAAATCAGCTTTCCCAAATACACCAACTGAAATGGCAGAACAACAATTGGATTTAGATATCTATTTCATACTACTGAAGCAATTTATAGATCAACCACCAGCAAATATGAATGATAAGCTCGAAATTCAATGCTGGCAGAACTTATGCAGTATTTGTGGTATAGACAAGGATTATCTAGAGAATGTGCGTAAAGGTAGTGTTATTCCCTATGAAGAGACCAAACGTATACTAATTAAAAAATTCAAAACATTGCCAGAAGCTCTAGGGGTGATTCAAAAACTTAAAGAAAATGAAGTTCCTTCTAAATTATATGCAATGTTACAGGTTTTAACGCAATCAGCAGACAGCACTGACTCTCGTGATGTTGACCAGTTTGCGCGTAAAGGAAATTTTGCTGATCCTGAAGCAAAGCAGTTTATCCGATATTGCGCACTTTTAGTAGTCGGCGATCGGAGCAATGAGGTAGGGGAGTTGTTAAAGGAGTTAAATAGTTTAGAAGAAAAGCTATCGCTTATGCGTGGTAAATTTGGACATTTGGAAGCATTTAAGAAAATTTATGAGCGTGGTAATTGCAGCCTATCTTTGTTGGAGTTGGCAAAGCAGCAGCATAATCGCAATAACCTTAGCCTTAAGCAAATAGCTGATTTTGATACGGCAATGAGGGAACAAGGAATATCATCTACTGAAAATTTGGTACCTGCTATTAAAAAGCACTTAACCACGCTACTGCACGAGGCTGAGCAACTTTACATACAACAGTTCGTTACTGCTGTTGAAAGTGCTTTCGAAACTCGACGAGATGGAAATACGGTGGAGTATATACCAGTCTGTCGTACTGGAATTTTAGTTAACTTCTTAACGGGCATTTACAATACCCATTATATGGCGCCAACGACTAGTAGAAGTGATTTGATTGTCACGATTATGAGAGATATATTTACAGAAGGTGTGGCAAATCTTTTTGTTCAATTACCCAAACAAGATAGAGAAAAGCACTTTAAAGAGCTTTACGATTCTTTATTCTGTTTAGATACCACAAATTGGAGCACAGTTTTAATTAGACATTCAAAACCTATAAATAGTAAACTTGATACAATAAGTTGTGAAGATCAAATGACATCTTATACACCAGATACACTAGATAAGCTACGATCTGAGAAACTTCTTGCTATATATGGCGGTCTTGACTCGCTATTTGAAAAAGTAAAAGCACGCCTTCCAGAGGCATTACAAAAACATGAGTTTACCGCTGAAGAAAAGTTCTTAATTCTGAAATTAGCATGTGATGGCCCGCCCGATCAAGTTTTATCTGACTTAGCGAAAAAGTACTTTTTAGAACAAGACTCTGCATCATATAAGGCTACAGTTCATCCTACATCTAAACCTTAATTTGGAACTATAATTACTTACTAAAATCTAAAATCTAAAATCTTCTTTTTGTAGGAGCGCGTCGTATTGTGTGTCGACGTTTTCTAGGTTCTCCGTTACCTGAAGATTGCTCTTTACGCACTTCTGCAGTTGGTTCATTTAGTTTCCAGCGATTTCTTGCTAATTCAACACAGCCTTTTGCCCCAGCAATCACATCTAAAGCCAATTGAACTAGCTCAGGATCAATTTCAAACACAGTGGCTTTGATGCGATATTTACGCAATTCTGTTTCGAGTCTGGATGTGTTGGTTTCGATTAAGCTTACTATTATTTCTTTTTCGTGCGCTATGCAGTCGGTACTATCCTGTAGCATATCTTGTAGCACAGGCACAGAATGCACTATACTTTTGATAAGCTCATGAATATGCTTTTCGTCGAGAGAATACTCAGAACTATCCGAGTCGCTTCTAAATTTAGTTAAGTTATAATGCTGAGCTTTAAAGTCTGAAATGGTATTGATAATAATTTGGCTGTTAAGACAAACTCTAAGTGCTTGTTTATTCTCTGTTTCAGGTAATTGATCGATATCTTGTATCAAAGCCTGAAATTGCTCATTTTTGTTTTTATTTCTGCCAAATTTTTTGGTACTAAAAGCAATCAGATTAGCTGTTATCTGCTTTACTCGTGGATCACTGCTCTGTTTCTGAATTAGTATGGCAAGATCAATGCTCTTAACCGCTGCAAGCTGTAAATCATCTATGCTATTTTTTTCAGCAACTAAAGCTTGAATTTCGGCAGTTAAACGCGCTATACGTTGTTCTGGGGTTTCGTGTAATAAGTACCTTGTTTCAGGATCTGGAATTAATTCTTCTTCTGTGAAAATCTGTTGCATCCTTTCTTCAGCTTCGTATGCTAATTTGGCGAGGACGTATGCGGACACCAGTTGCTTGTAGTCATCTGCATCCATATTCTCGATGAATTCCTCTATTACCGCATCCACGTTAGCTATACACGCCTCTATAGTTTCTTGCGGTTCGCTTACGTTATCGCTAGTAACACTGCTGTCATCATCACTTTCTTGGATGTCTAGGCCTTGTTTTTTTGGTTGGCTTATTTGATCTATTTGTGTGAGCAGATCAAATAGTGTTTTATTTGTATCGAGAGGATAGCTGTCAATAAAGCTGCTAAGTATGTTGTTAACAACTCTACGAGCTTGATCGATGGCTTTACGATAATCTTTAATAGAACTTGTGTTCAAGTTAGAAATTGCTTCAATTGCTCCGGCACTGTCTTCTTCTAACTCGCCGATATTTTCTAGCATGTTGTAATTCCCAGCATGGTTGCTTAATTTATAATAATTAGAGTTACAAATAGTATAAAAGTTCAATTTTTGCGTGTACTTAGGCGTAAACCTCTTGAATGTAAGCCTTCTAAACGGTATCCTAGTGCTTGGAGTGAGCTAGGCAGTCGCTCTTAAAATCGCAAGATTCTTAAGGGAGGAAAGTCCGGGCTCCGCAGGGTAAGGTGCCAGGTAATGCCTGGGAGGCGCGAGCCTACGGAAAGTGCCACAGAAAATATACCGCTCAAAATGCGTGCATTGTGAGTAAGGGTGAAATGGTGCGGTAAGAGCGCACCGCGTTGTTGGTAACAGCAATGGCAGGGCAAACCCCACCGGGAGCAAGACCAAATAGGGATCCAAAGGCGTGGCCCGCGCTGGATTCGGGTAGGTTGCTTGAGGTGCTTGGTGACAAGCATCCTAGATGAATGACTGTCCACGACAGAACCCGGCTTATAGGCTCACTTCATCCTTTTTTATCCATATGTAGATTCGGCATTGCTTTAAGCCAATCCAGTGTTTAAATTAGCTTTAGTATGTTTACGAATAAATAGAAGTTTTTTAACAAGGAGCAGAGGATGAAATTAGTAGGACGCCACACAAAATTCATAGGGTTTGTGGCAATTGCATTAACAACTAGCAATATTTATGCTGCAGGCCCAAGTGACAATCAAACTGTTGGCGCGGGATCAGGGTATGGTTCGAGTTCTAGCACTGGCACTGGCATGAATCAAGGCACAATGCCACCACCGCCAGCCGGCCAGGGCATGGGACCGGGAAATATGCCACCACCGCCAGCCGGCCAGGGTATGGGACCGGGAAATATGCCACCACCACCAGCCGGCCAGGGTATGGGACCGGGAAATATGCCGCCACCGCCAGCCGGCCAGAGTATGGGACCTGGAAATATGCCGCCACCGCCAGCTGGCCAGGGTATGGGACCTGGAAATATGCCGCCATCAGTTACAGATCCTAGTCAACCAGTCATGCAGCCTAATGGTGATCAAGCACCAAAAACTACCACAGCTAGTCCATTGCCAATTACTGATAGACCCCACAAACCTGGTAGGAGCCCACGGCAAAGACCCGGTAATTCTGCACCTGGAATGGCGACTCCCAACCAGGGTACTGTTAACCCACCTCCAGCTAGTGCCCCAAGCGATGCTGGGACAACAGTACAATAGCTCGCAATCTTGCAAAAGACCCCCTTCCCAGGGGGTTTTTTATGCCAAAAGACAATAGCGGTAAGCTATTGAATTAGCGTATAATGAGCCTCAAGTATTAAATTAATAAGTTATTGGAGTAACATAATGAGCGTAGAAAGAACCCTTTCGATTATTAAGCCAGATGCGGTTGGCAATAATGTAATTGGTAAAATTTTAGCAAGATTTGAGGATTCAGGCTTGAAAATAGTAGCTGCTAAAATGTTGCATTTGTCGCGCGCTCAAGCTGAAGGATTTTATGAAGTTCACAAAGCCCGCCCATTCTTCAAAGATTTGGTAGAATTTATGATCAGTGGCCCAGTTTTAGTACAAGTATTGGAAGGTGAGGGTGCGGTTATGAAAAACCGTGAAGTTATGGGTGCTACTAATCCAAAAGATGCAGCTCCAGGTACTATACGCAGAGATTTTGCAGTAAGCATTGATGAAAATGCAGTACATGGTTCCGATAGCTTAGAAAATGCTAAAACTGAAATTGCTTTTTTCTTCAAACCAGAAGAAATTTGTGAACGTACTAGGTAACAATAAAGTGGAAAATGCAGTTATTCAGCCAGTCACAAATTTATTAGGGATGGATCGCAAAAGTCTGCAGGATTTCTTTGTAGCGCGCGGCGAAGCCCCTTATCGCGCTTTGCAAATTCTGAAATGGATCCACAATCGTGGCATTGCAGATTTTAATTTGATGACTGATATTAGCAAAAATTTACGTGCTAGTTTGCAGGGTAATTGCATTATTCAAGCGCCAGAGGTGCATTCTGAACACGTTGCGAGTGATGGTACCCGTAAGTGGCTTATAGCCGTTCCGGGTGGAAGTTTGATTGAAACCGTTTTCATTCCAGAAAAAAAGCGTGGTACATTATGTATTTCATCGCAAGTTGGTTGTTCATTAAACTGCACCTTTTGCTCAACAGCCCGCCAAGGTTTTCAACGTAATTTGTCAGCTGCGGAAATTATTGGACAATTATGGGTAGCGCGTGATCGGCTTCGGACTGTGACCGACAGCCCATTGTGTACTGAAATAACGAATGTAGTGATGATGGGTATGGGGGAGCCGCTATTGAATTTTGATGCTGTAGCCGTAGCCTTATCTATTATGCGTGATGAATTGGGCTATGCTTTGCCGCGACGTCGCGTAACAGTAAGCACTTCAGGTTTAGTGCCAGCAATTGATCGATTAGCAGCAGAATGTGACGTATCTTTAGCCGTTTCATTACATGCGCCCACTAATGATTTAAGAAATGTTTTGGTTCCTATCAACAAAAAATACCCAATAGAAGAATTATTGGCAGCCTGTCGCCGTTACGTATCAAATAATAAACGTTATTTTATTACCATGGAGTATGTAATGTTACAGGGGGTGAACGATAGCATTGAACATGCTAAGAGATTGGTGAAAATATTACGTAGTGTACCAAGCAAAGTAAATTTAATTCCGTTCAATCCATTTCCAAATGCCCCTTACCAATGTTCTGATGAAGAAACAATTTTAGATTTTGCTAATGTATTATCAGATCACGACATTGTATGCACCACGCGCAAGACGCGTGGTGATGATATTGATGCGGCATGTGGGCAATTGGTTGGCAAGGTACTTGATAGGACTACACGTAGCGAGCGCTACAAACAACAGGAGGGAGCCATATGAAATTTAAAATTATTTGCGTAGCTTTAATTGCTGTAACCTTAACTGCATGTTTTGGTAATAAATCTGATTCTGTCACACCTAAATCCGATCCTAACCCAAAACCAATTCAATCTACTAAACCAGACTACAAAAAGGCTGCGTTGTTGAATGTTGAAATGGGTGAAAAGTATTTGGCGATGGGGCAAGTGGCTAGAGCAAAACGCAAATTTATGCATGCATTAGAACTAATGCCGCGTATGCCAGAAGCGCATAGTTCAGTCGGCTTTTTTTATGAAAGTGTTGGTGACTTAGAGGAAGCAGAACAACATCACAAGCAAGCTATTAGATATGCAGAAGGTAGTAAGGGTAGATTTTATAATAATTATGGTACATTCTTATGTCGTCAAAAGCGTTTTAAAGAAGCAGATGTAGCATTCAATAAAGCGATAAAAGATAAGCTGTATATTAAAACTGCTGAGGCATATGAAAATGCCGGGCAATGTGCGCTAATACAAAATGACGATGCTCAAGCGTTTAAATATTTTGAATTAGCAGTGAAACGTGATCCACAAAGATCCCTTGCGAGCTTAGAATTAGCGCGAATTGAGTTGCAAAAAGGCCATTACCTACTGGCGCGTGATTATTTAGAAAAATATCGAGCTAATGCTGATGCTACTGCAAAGTCATTATGGTTAGCGATTCAAATTAACAAAAAGCTTGGCAATCTCAATGAAGTTGCCAGTGCAGTTATGCTGTTGAAAGGAAAATTCCCAAATTCCGTAGAATATAAACAATACGAAGAGTCATTACATGGTTGAAACTGTTGAGAAGTTAAGTGCTGTAAAAGGCATGGCTGATGTTGTTCCAGATCAAAGTGCAGCGTGGCAATATATTGAAGCAAATATTCGTGAAGTTATGCAAAATTATGCATACACTGAAATTCGCACCCCAATTTTAGAGCGTACGCAATTGTTTAAACGTTCTATTGGCGAGGTAACAGATATTGTTGAAAAGGAGATGTTTACTTTTCCAGATCAAAACGGCGAAAGTTTAACCTTGCGTCCCGAGGGTACTGCTGGTTGTGTGCGTGCCTGTATTGAGCACGCACTACTGCGCAACCAACAACAGCAAAAACTATGGTATATGGGACCAATGTTTCGTTATGAAAAGCCACAAAAGGGTCGTTACAGGCAATTTGTGCAATTGGGAGTTGAAGCTTTTAATTATCCCGGACCTGACATTGATGCGGAGCAATTAGCATTATGTGCTCGTCTTTGGAAAAGGCTAGGTATTGAGCATATGCTAGAATTGCAAATAAATAGTCTTGGCGACGCTCCGAGCCGTAATGCATACAAAAAGAAGCTGATTGAATATTTTAGCTCTAATTTAAATAAACTTGATGAGGACTCTAAACGTCGCTTGCATGCAAATCCGATGCGTATTTTAGATAGCAAAAATCCCGAGATGCAAGAATTAATTGCAGCTGCCCCAGTTTTATTGGAGCACATCGATGTTGCATCAAAAGAGCATTTTGAAGGCTTACAGCGCGATTTAAAAGCATTAGGCATAAAATATGCCATTAATACTCGAATCGTACGGGGTTTGGATTATTATAATCGTACAGTTTTTGAGTGGGTTACCGATAAGCTTGGTTCTCAATCTGCCGTATGCGCAGGTGGTCGTTATGACAGCCTAGTAGGTATGTTGCAAGGACCAGAAACTTCAAGTGTAGGTTTTGCAATGGGTTTAGAACGCGCGTTGCTTTTATTGCAATTAGCTAAACCAGATTTGCACCACACCATAGATTGTTTCTTGATTTGTATTGGAAGTACAGCGGAAGCACAACGTCTAATCTTGGCAGAAAAAATTCGTGATCAAGTGCCGCATCTGGCCATGCATACTTACTTGGGTAGTGGTAGTTTAGGTAATTTGTTCAAAAAGGCTGATAAAAGTGGCGCACAGTTTGCGTTAATTATCGGTGATGAAGAGGTGGCAAATGATAGCGTAAGTATAAAATTCTTGCGTAGTGAGCAACCACAGCAGACTGTTGCAATAAATGCAATTAAATCTATTTTAGGAGATTTGTAATGGATGTCTATCAAACTGAGAGTCAACAAGTTGAAGCAATCAAGAGTTTCTTTATTCGTTATGCTAGGTTGTTTGTTTTTGGATTTGTTTTATTTATAGCGGTACTTGGGGGCAGTAGATATTGGCAGCATCATGCTAATGTAAATGAAACCAAAGCTTCAGATGTGTATCAAGAGCTCTTAGTTGCAGAAATGGATCAGAATTCTGATGTCATGCAAATTAAAGCAAATGATTTAATCAAGCAATATTCTAAAACGCCGTATGCGCAGTTTGCAGCTTTAATGCTGGCGCGAGATGCGGTTAGTAAGCAAGACTTTAATCTAGCTGAAGAACATTTACGTTGGATAATATCTCAAAGTAGCTCTAAAAAGGCAACGTTGCATATTGCAACTGAACGCTTGGCGCGGATATTAATGCAAAAGGGCGAATATGATGCTGCATTAAAATTACTGGATGCTAAGGCACCGGATAAATCTTATATTTCTTTATACGAACAAACTAAGGGTGATATTTATTTTGCTCAAGGCGATGTCGCGAATGCTAAAATAGCATATTTGAAGGCACTGCAAGATTTACCTGAAGGGGCTCAAAATCCAGTATTGCAATTAAAATTAGTAGATTTGGGTGTTGGAGTTGATAATGGCTAAAAAGATTTGGTTGATACTATTTTTTGCTCTGGCATTAGTTGGCTGTGCGCCAATGGAGCAACATTCCGAAGGGCCGGAAAAGAAAAAATTAGATCCGTTGGAAACTACAGTACCAATGAAGCGTAAATGGACTCTATCCTCTGGGCGTGGCGCTGGTAAGAGTGATGTAAAACTTGGTTTGGTTGAATATGGCAATAATCTAATTACTGTCGATCAAGATGGTCGTGTAGTTGCTGTGAATGCTAGTAATGGCGCACTTGTTTGGTTTACGGAATTAAACACTCCAGTTTCATCTGGTCCGAGTGTAGGAGACGACAGAATAATTGTTGGTACTAATTCTGGTAAAGTTATTGCGTTAAACGCGAAAGATGGTAAACAATTGTGGGCCTCTCCTGCAACAAGCGAAGTTTTAGCACCTGCATGTATATCTGATGGTGTAGCATATGTGCATGCCATGGATGGTAGTTTCAGTGCATATTCGCTTGAAGATGGCCGTCAGTTATGGCGTTTTTCGCACCAACTTCCTGCGCTAGTGTTACGATCAGGTGGTAAGCCAGTGGCGACCTCGCAATACGTCATTGCAGGTTTTTCTACTGGAAAATTGCTAGCAGTACGTAAAATAGATGGCACTATTGAGTGGTCGCAAGACGTCGGTCATCCGCGCGGCAGAACCGAGTTACAACGTATGGTGGATATTAGTTCCGATCCGATCGTTAAAGATGATGTGGTTTATGCGGTTAGTTATCAGGGCGATTTGGTTGCACTAAACATCAATAATGGGCAAATAATTTGGAATCGTAATATATCTTCATATGCCGGTTTTGCGTTAGATCGGAATATTTTATATGTTGCAGCTACTAATGGCGATGTTGTTGCGGTTGATGCAGTAACTGGGCATACATTTTGGCTGCAAGACGAACTCCAAGGCCGACGTTTATCTAAGCCAGCAGTTATGGGTAAATATATAATAGTTTGCGACACTGATGGTGTAGTGCATTTATTAGATCGCCATACTGGCAAATTAGTTGGACGTTACCAATATGATAGAGCTGGAGTTGAGGCAACTCCAATCATATACAAAAACATTGTTTATTTACTAGGACGTAGAGGCAAGTTGGCAGCAGTAGAGGTGGGTTAATATGCTGCCAGTAGTTGCAATTGTTGGGCGACCGAACGTAGGCAAATCTACGTTGTTTAATGCATTGACACAGTCGCGAGATGCATTGGTATTTGATTTACCTGGAACTACGCGGGATCGCCAATATGGTGAAGGAAAAATTGGAGCTATCCCGTATATTGTTATTGATACGGGCGGCGTAGGTGGAACCGATCAAGAAGTTGACGAGGCGGTAACCCAACAAAGTTGGCATGCTATTGAAGAAGCAGACGTTATTTTATTCTTAGTTGATGCTCAATCTGGCATCACAGCAGCTGATTTAGAATTTGCAAGACAACTACTTAAAATTAATAAACCAAAACATTTGGTAGTAAATAAAACCGATGGGCTAGATCTTAATTTGGTTTTGGCTGAGTTTTATAAATTGGGCTGTGGTGAGCCACTGGCAATATCCGCGGTTAAGAAGCGTGGCATTGCTAAATTAGCTGAACTATTCTTAGCAGTTTTCCCAGTTGAAAATATTGAGACCGAGCATGATAAAAAGCAATCAGGTATTCGGGTTGCAATTGTAGGACAACCAAACGTTGGAAAGTCTACTTTAATTAATAGAATTTTAGGTGAAGATCGTGTAGTGGTTTCGCCGTTATCCGGTACTACGCGTGATAGCATATTTATACCTTTTGAGCGTGATGACGAAAAATATACTTTAATAGATACCGCTGGGGTACGTCGCAAAGCTAAGATAGATAATTCAATTGAAAAATTTTCGGTCGTTAAAACTCTGCAATCGATTGATGCAGCAAATGTTGTGGTAATGTTAATTGATGCACAACGTGGCGTCAGCGATCAAGATCTACATATATTAGACTTTATTGTGCAATCTGGTAGAGCATTGGTGATAGCAATAAATAAGTGGGATGGTTTATCGGTTGAAACTAAGGAAGAAGTTAAAAAAACCTTAGGTTATGAATTACAGTTTGTGGATTTTGCAATACAGCATTTTATTTCTGCATTACACGGCACAGGGGTTGGTAACCTATTCGATTCTATTAGGCGGGCCTACAACTCTGCCATGAAAGAACTTCCTACCCCGGAATTAACAGATTTATTAGAGCAAATTGTTACTGCACATCAACCACCATTAGTCCGTGGCCGCCGTATCAAATTACGTTATGCCCATAGTGGTGGACATAACCCACCGCGGATCGTTATTCATGGTAATCAAACTGATCATATACCATTGAGTTACAAGCGCTATATGGAAAAGGCATTTATCGAGCGTTTAAAGTTGGAAGGAACCCCAGTATTTTTACAATTTAAGACTGGTGAAAATCCCTATGCTGGTAAACGTAATACGCTAACTCCACGCCAGGAGCATAAGCGTAAACGCTTAATGCAGCATATGAAGAAAAAATCTAAATAAATTTGAGTTTGTGTCTATACTGAACTACTACGAAATCTTGAAACAATAGTTTTAAAGAGTGTCTAACCTTGTATAAGAAGCATAAAGGTTGAGGGAATGGGTGGTGGTACAACAAACTTCAGCTAAAAATACTAAACAAAGCAATGAGCTACTCATTACCAATTTGCATGCAACTATTAGTGGTTTACAACAAGATCGGCTCCCGACTTTAGCGTTTTTTCCGTCCTGACATAAAAATTTCCAAATAAATCAATTGATTGGCATTCAATCCTGTAGTGAGGGATGGTACACTTATTT
>JAGVLG010000047.1 GCA_020054325.1 Gammaproteobacteria bacterium | reverse complement strand
TTTTCCCCATGATTTGATAGATCTTTGGCTGATATTTTGTGAAATTCGTAATCTTTTACTTACACTCAGACTAGAAAAACAGTGCAATTGCCCTGTTGAACCGAACCACAATTATGCTGTCTATGTAGGCATAACGGATAGAGGAGATCTCCGAATGAAATGTATCAATATGAAATTAGCAATCGCAACGGTTGCAACAGTGTTGCCATTGTGTGTCCTTGCAGATAATTCAGTAGCTAATGGCATGAACGATGCCTCAACTGGAGTCGGTGATGCTGTAACTGACGTAGCCCCAAACACTACTGATCCGGCCACTGCTAACCCAACTATGATGCCACCAACAACAGCACCATCCGATATGTCGGCAACTGTAATGCCAACTGATCAAAGCATTACTACCGACGTAGAAGCAGCTTTGAAAGAACTTATGGTGAATCAGAAAGTTGCTAATGGTACCAACCTAAATGTAACTGTCAGCAATGGTGTGGTAACCGTTACAGGTACTGTTATGAATACTACAGATATAGATACTGTTAAAACAGCTATTAGCGCTGTTAATGGAGTTAAGGATATTAACGTTGACGGTGTAACAGTTGCAGGAATGCAAACTAATCCAATGGGATATTAATTAGATTTGAACTCGGCCAAACTCGGGTTTGGCCGGGTTTATTTGGATACTACTGCTCAATCATTTCTTTCAATGTTTTTAATGCCGATAATTTAACCGCATAACGTGCTGGTTTTGCAGCGATTGTTACTTCTTGACCGGTTAAAGGGCTAACCATTTTACGAGCTTTAGAGGCCTTTTTCTTCACTCTGCGAATCTTAATACCAGTTTTTGGAATTGTTACTTCACCAGAACCACGCTTCTTCATGTGACTTTCAATAACATTATTCAAAGCATCAAAAACTGATTCAACTTGCACGCGAGTTAAGTTGGTTTGCTCGGCTAGCGTTTGTAAAATTTCAATCCGAGTTTGCTTGTCCTTGTTTGCAGCAGCCTTAGGTGCAACTTTTTTAACTTTTACATTAACTTTTACTGCAGTTGTTGCCTTCTTAGCAATCGCCTTGGTTTGCTTTGCTTTTTTTGCTGTCATTGGTTTCTCCAAATTAAATATACTTAAATTCATTGTTAGGCGGCGATTATGCCAAGGTTAGGATTTAAAATCAAATATTTTAAATACGAAGATTAAGTTTACATATCAGGGCGAGGGGCAAATGCATTGGTTGATCTATAAGGTTGCTCATGCTGCTCAGCTTCGGATTTAGAAGGCGCAGGTGTTGGTTCTGGTCTTGGCATTGCGTGTAAACTTTTCGCAACTGTACTAATTATGCTCATTCTTGCTGATAATGGTTGTTCTTGATCTTTAGCCCCCATACCCTTAACTGCAGTAGCAATCGTAGCATCATTGAATGACTCTGTTCCAATCCCATTGCTATGGTTATGGCTGCTAATTTTGAATAATGCCGCATCTTGTCGCTGTGTAGCGTTTAACCCAAATTTTTGATCTGCGAAAATTTCTAACCCTTGTTTGAAGCCTTGCATTGCCTTTTGCATGCCATTAAGCGTTGGAGATTCACTAACGGATGCTACTGCAGCTATGGTTTTGGGATCACCACCAGAGTTGGACAGATACTGCCCGGCAGTATTAGCACGTTGCGGCGTCGAAACGCCTAAGGTTTGAAAATTTCCACTTAAAAACTCTAATAAGATTTTGCGTAACTCTTCTAAAACGTTATTTTGATTTTGTTGTGGTTGCATGGTATGACCTGGTGGAGCCTCGTATAAATTTGGCTTAGCATCAGCTCTATTGCCACTGCTAAACTTTAGCTTCATTACATCAAGTGCATGGGTTAAAATTCTAGATTCTAGAGTCGTGGTATTCTGTAGTTCAGGGTAGTGCTGCGGTGCAAATGCGTTATTTGGGTTTTGAGCCATATTATTAGTAATATTCTGCGCAAACTTAACCAACCCACCGGAAGAGTCTTGCAGCATAGATGCAATCTGCTGTGCAGCAGTATCCGCCCCCGCTTTGGTTGTGGCTATAGCACCTTCCCTGCCTGCTGTGGCTCCCAATGCTTCTGCTGCTACTACCCCCATCTTGCGCCACCTCTTCTTTTGAACTTAATATATAAATAGACCATTTTTTTATAATTAAATTCAATGAATATGCAGGGAAATTAATGCAATGGGGAAATACACTCTATAAAATCATTACGCGGGTTATTCACTTTGGTAGACACTGCGATTACTTGCAGTTCTATGGCAATTGTGTCCCCCAAAACCACAGCCAGATCTTGCTCTTTGGTGGCTGCATCAAGCCAAGCTGCATAGTGCTCTGGTTTTAAAATTACCGGCATACGCCCGTGCACTTTATTCAAAATTTCTGTTGCAGCTGGTTTAGTTATTAAGCAACAGGTATCTCCTTCCCATAATCCCGCAAAAGCAAAAAGTTTATGCTGCGGTAATGTTATATAAAACGGTTGTTTTAAATTACCAACCTGTTTCCATTCGAAATAGCCGTCAGCTATTATTAAACAACGTTGCTTTTTAAACGCATTACGAAATGCCGGCTTATCGGCTAATGTTTCGATTCTGGCATTTATAAAGCCATTTTGATCTTCTTGCAACCATTTTGGCCGAAAACCCCAGGTTAAAAAATCTAAAATTCCAACAGTACGAATTACAGGGATTACTTGGCTTGGGGCAATATTATAACGCGGGGTTAGCACCAACGAATTGGTTAACTGGAAATATTCAATTATTGTTTCAGGATCAGCTTTTAAACCAAATCTACCGCACATTATTCGACCGTAACTGACTTTGCTAAATTGCGAGGCTGATCCACATCTGTGCCCTTCATAACTGCAACATGGTATGCAAGTAATTGTAATGGAATTACATAAGTTAATGGCGCTAAAGTATTTGGAATTTCTGGAACCTCTAACACATGAATATTTTGATCTGGCTGAATATGCGATGATTTTGGGGTTATAACAATTAGCTCGCCACCTCGGGTATGCACTTCTTGAATATTAGATTTTAACTTAGTTAATAAATGATCGTTTGGCGCCAATACAACTACTGGCATGTCTTTATCAACCAATGCTAATGGTCCATGTTTCAATTCACCAGCTGCGTATGCTTCAGCATGAATATAAGAAATTTCTTTTAGTTTTAATGCACCTTCTAAAGCAATCGGAAATAAAGCTCCGCGTCCCAAAAATAGCGCATATGGCATATCCACAAAATAATTGGCTAATTTCTTGATCTGCGCATCTAGTGTTAAGAAATCTGCTACTAACTGTGGCAATTGCGTCAATTGTGCAGCAATCTGTACCGCTTGATCTGGCTCTAAACTACGCCGCCGCCCTAAAGCTAGGGTTAACATTAATAACGCTACTAATTGGGTCATAAATCCTTTAGTAGACGCCACACCAATTTCTGGGCCAGCATGAGTTAACAATACTAAATCTGAATTACGCACTAAGGTACTTTCTGGTACATTACATATCGTCAACGTACCAACATAAGTACCAACAGGATCATTCTTAGTATCTGCTAATGCCGCAATAGTATCTGCAGTTTCGCCAGATTGTGAAATTGTGACAAACAAAGTATCTGGTGCCACAATTCTTTTGCGGTAGCGGAATTCACTAGCAATTTCAACATGACATGGGATCCCCGCAATCGCCTCTAGCCAATGCCGCGCCACAAGGCCAGCATAGTAGCTACTACCGCAAGCTACTAAGGTAACACTTTTGGTCTTATTGAATATTTCTTCAGATTGCCTTCCAAATGCTTGTTCTAAAACATGACCACCATGTACCCTACCTGCTAATGTCGAGGTAATTGCGTCGGTTTGCTCAAAGATTTCTTTTTGCATGAAGTGCCTATAGTTACCTTTATCTGCTGCTTCATAATGCATTGCACGATTATGCACTTCACGCGTTACGATATTGCCACTAAAATCATAAATCTTAATTTCATTTAAGGAAATTTCAGCAATATCTTGTTCTTCTAAATATATAAATTCTTGCGAAACCTTATGTAAAGCCATTGGATCTGATGCCACAAAATTTTCGCCCAAACCTAGCCCAATTGCTACTGGACTACCGTAACGGGCCACTACCATATAATCCGGGTGTTGCGCATCTAAAACAGCAATAGCATAAGCGCCATCTAACACTTTAACAATTGTTTGTACTGCAGATAGCAAATCTTTGCCTTTAATTAATTCTTGGTATATTAACGCAGCAATAATTTCTGAATCTGTATCGGAACCTAATACTAAATTTGGAGCCAAACTTTCTTTTAATTTTAAGTAATTTTCGATAATACCGTTATGCACGAGTACCACTCGATCGCCCACTAAATGTGGATGAGCATTACGTTCACTTGGGGTACCATGCGTCGCCCAACGAGTATGCGCAATTCCAGTATTACCTTTAGTAGCGCTAGCTAAAACACTTTCTTCAATAATTTTAACTTTACCCTCACGTCGCACCCGAGCAATTTTATTATCAGCATTAATTACTGCAATGCCAGCTGAATCGTAACCTCGATACTCCAATCGATGTAACCCGTCTAATAGAATTGGCACTACATTGCGTTGACTAACAGCTCCAACAATACCGCACATTTTTATTTTTCTCCTGTTTGTGAAGCTTTTGCTTTAGTTGGGCGCCGCCAATCTAAAATGCTGGTGAGCATTTTTTTGGTAAGCGTTAAACCACCTGGCGGAGCATCCTTTAATAAAGTAGTCCCGGCGGCAAGGGTTGCACCCTTACCAACCCTAACCGGGGCAATTAATTCGCAATTTGAACCAATAAACACTTCATCTTCAATTATAGTTTGATGCTTATGCGCACCATCGTAATTACAAGTAATAACTCCGGCACCAATATTAACGCTGCTACCAAGTTGCGCATCCCCTATATAACTCAGATGATTTACCTTGGTTCCAACACCAATATTGGAATTTTTAATCTCAACAAAATTACCAACTTTAGTCTGCGCGTGCAATCTAGTACCTGGTCGTAAACGTGCAAAAGGTCCCACTTGGGCACCAATACCAACAACGACATTGTCTAACATTGAAAACGGTAGAATTACAGCATCGGACTCAACCACACAATCTTTCAGGAAGACGTTAGCGCCAATTTGCACATTATCACCCAATACTACGGTGCCTTCAAACACTACGTTTACATCAATACTGCAATCTTTACCAGCATTAACCACGCCACGAATATCTAAGCGATTTGGATCATAAACTTTAACTCCATGCTCCAAAAGTTGCTGTGCTAAAGTTAATTGATATTGGCGTTCTAACATTGCTAGTTGTTGTTGTGAATTTACACCAGTGATTTCAATTTCATCCGCAATGCTACAATCACTTATAGCGACTTTATCGTTTACAGCTAGTGCAATAATATCAGTTAAATAATACTCTTGCTGAGAATTTTGCGGTTTTAAATTTGCTAACCACGCTGCCAAATGGCGCTGCGGTATTAAATATATCCCAGTATTTATTTCTGTAATTTGCTGCTGTTCTGGACTAGCATCTTTATGCTCAATAATGTGTATTACTTTGTTATTGGAATCACGAATAATCCGACCCAAACCTTGCGGCTTGGCAACTTGAGCAGTTAATATACCTAAAGCATCTGCCGGGGTACTGTTAATAAAATTTTTTAAAGTAGCTGTAGAAATTAATGGCACATCGCCATATAAAACTAAAACGCGATTATTAGCAACTATGTCTGGATAAGCAACTTGTACCGCATGGCCAGTACCGCGCTGTTCAGTTTGCCACACCCAATCAACCTTAAATTCCTGGCAAGCTTTTTGTAATTCTTCACCTCTGTAACCACAAACTACCAATATTTGCTCTGGCACAAGTTGCTGAGCTGTCAATAAAACATGGTGCAGCAATGGCTTACCAGCTAATTGCTGTAACACTTTTGGTTTTGTTGAGTTCATTCGTGTCCCTTGCCCGGCAGCTAGGACAATAACTGAAAGAGCCACTAGGGTTTTCTCCATGCTATATTATTGCGCGAGCATCATAACATATTTAAAGGAATATAGTCACATCATTAGTTATGTAACTAATTCTTGTGCGGCTATGGTTATTTCACGTCAGTTTTACTATGATTGAGGTACGGATTATTGCAATTTTGGGAGCGTCAGTTGCAACTTAAGGGAATAAAATTAGGTTTTGGCCTGTTGGAAGTATTGATTGCAGTAGTAATTGTATCCGTAGGGATCTTAGGCCTAGCATCGCTGCAAAGCAGATCCATTCAATCGTTGCAAGAGGGTGACAACCTTGTTACTGCCGCGGCAATAGCCAAAGAAATGGCGCAACGCATGTTAAGTAATCCGTATATAACTGCACAGGGACGTCAGGGTTACTTACTTACCGATATTAATAACGCAGTTGCTACTGCCGGTGGCGCAGCAGCCTGGGCTGCAGCACAATTAAGCGCAAGCCCCGCGATCGCAAATTGTTACACTACAACCAATACTACCTCATGTTTTGCAACTGGTGCCGATACCAATGATCCTGCAGAACGAATTACTGCACTGTCAAATATGCAGCTTATGGATGAAGTAGAAATGCGTTTGCTGGCAGCCAATGAACTTCCCAATGGCGAGATAAAGATATGTTTTGATTCAGCTGGGGCATATACTACATGGGCGTGTGATAACGTTGCAACCCATGTTACAGCACGAAACGAAAACGTATACACCATAAAGGTTCAATGGGATAACTTGTTTACAAACAGTAGTCAAATGTATGCATTACAATTTACTGCAGAATGTAATGTTAATGATAGCAACCATTGCACTAATTAAAATGCGAGGCAAAACCCATGCCAATATCCTCGACTTCTGCTGCTACTGCCGCTGCTATTATTGGCGCAGCAAGTAGTGCTCTTCTTACCTGCTACAGACTATATGAGTTTAAATCAGAGCGCGCCAAGCAAACAGAAAAAAATCGAACAACAGACCAAGAGCAAAAAACTAAAATTTATGAAGCACTTAAGGGTATGCAAGTACTTGACGCTATTGCAACAGTACGGCACGTGCGTCGTAACAATGTCCCAATATCTGAATTAAAGGATAATGTTGGTCGAGATCCTCTTACTTTCCTAGCACAACAAATGCGTGCAGCAAATAATACAACTTTGGTTTTTAATGTACGCTGCAATCCAGCGACTATAGCCCGCATCCTCGATGAACGGCAAAGCATTTCTAGCCAAGTGGCATGTATTGCAATGCATGAACGAGTAGCTTCACAAACTTTAAAATTCAATAGTTTATTCAATGAACTTGTTGCTGATAAATTAGTTAATCTTGGTGACTATACCATCGGGCTTGATAGCGCCTTAAAATTAATTAATTTTCGCTTATATGATAACTATATTTTAACCCCAGAAGCAAAACTATTAATAGAATATCTCGCCAATGGCGACAATACAGGTTTGGCTGCTTTTATTATTCAGGAATATCAGCGCACCAAACAAAATCGCACTAGAATACTTCCGTAGCATCCTTGCTGCATCTTTAGCACAACTAGCATGTTCTAATATTTGATCTTGGATCACGAGAATAAGATCATTAACTACAGCATACTTACAAGTCTTGGTCTGTTATTACTTGGATTAGCAGCGGTTTGCTTTTCATCAGGCTCCAGTGATGCTTTAGGTTCATTTAAGTATTTTCTTGCACCAAAGCTCAATAATGCTTCGACTTTATCAGCATGGCCAGGGAACTTATCTATTGACATTAAGATGAATAATGGGGTTACATAGATTGTACGATCTGTCGAAACACCATCTACAGCAACCTCTTTATTAACCTGATCAGCACATATAGCACAAACGAATTTAAAAAAATCCATATCTATATCTGCTGCGCGCATGCATATATATGCTAATAAAGTAGGGGAACGAAACACTTCAGCCCCGTCAAGATATTCAATAGCTGCCAAAGAGTGAGCCCTAACAATTTTATCGCCCCATACTTTTCCCCGCGGATCGTAGTAGCTAGTGCGCCTCGTGCCAAAAGCTCGGTTCATAGCTTCTTGATCGTAGAAAGGCAAACTCTTTATTAATGGATACTCTATGTATAACTGTTTAAATCTTTTGAAGTCATTATTCGAAATTGCTTTTAAAACTTCACCGGGAAGAACACTTCTAATATATTCTCTCCTAGACTCTCCTTCGGAGTCATAATAACCGCGAGCTGGATTTTGAAACAAACCTTTGTTTTTCATTTACTAACTTCCTTGCAAATCTCAAAGTAACTAAGCCCAGAGTATATCAATTTACAGCGCAAAATAACATCCAACAATAATGATCTTTCTTACGTCATTTGGCAACTTCAAGTTCATGTAGAATTTTCTGTATGTAAGTTTATGGATAACTAGAAAAATTAGTGCTTTTAGGTTGATGATGGATATCTAACTTTTGACGTAAACACCATTATTTGATAAAATCATATTTAAATCTCGAACAACTTGTATATTTTCAATGAATCAGTTATCCAATAAAGTTCGCTTAGAACAATCTCAATACGAAGCAATAATCTTGGCTTTTAGAAGCTGCTTTCTTGCAAACGATCACTTGTGGATTTTTGGATCACGCACTAATCTGAATGCCAGGGGTGGAGATATAGACTTATATATTGAGACAAATTCTCTAGATGTTGACGATGCTTACAATAGAAAATCAAAATTTATTGATCTAATTTGGGAAAAAATTGGTGAACAAAAAATTGATGTGGTTGTAAATTTATTGCAAATGAAGCATGAGACTTTAGCGATTTATGCAGTAGCACGCACTGAAGGAGTGCAATTAATATGAATAGTGGAGAAATTTATAAAAGTGCATTAGAGATTTCAGGTACACACGCCGAGCGCCTGCAAACAGCATTGCAGAAACTGCAACATTTAATGCCTTTCAAAGCAACTACAGTTAAAAATTTAAACGAGCTTGATTTTCTATACCTAGAATTATTTAGCAATCGCTTCGCTAAACTACAAGATTATATGGGCAACACATTATTTGATCTTTGTTTAGTTAATGCAGGTGATTCTGTTGACGGCATGACCATAATAGATAAAGTTAATAAATTGATTAAATACAATCTAATTAGCTCGGAAGCAACATGGCGTGACTTTAGAAAAGCTAGAAACCACCTCGCCCATGAATATCCTGCGCATCCCGAGTTAACTGCGAAATATATTAACGAAACCATAAATCTGGCTGATGAATTGTTAAAAACACACGCAAAAATTAAAATTTTTTATTGGGCCAGAATCAATAACTATTTGGAACAGATGAGATGAACCGGAAATGTCACTAAATCATCTGAATTCATTTTCCTTTGTTGTTTATAATCTCGATAATTAAATCTAATTTTTCATTAATTAAATCTGATCCTTTTGTTTCGCTATGCTCTGTGTCTTCCGCCTGGTTTCTCTGCATAGCGTCAACAACAACTGCGATAAACAGATTTAAAACACTGAAAGTCGCAATAAGAATATAAACTACAAAAAATATCCATGCGAATGGCTTTTGTTGCATTACAGTTCTGACGATATCAGGCCAACCTTCTAAAGTCATAATTTGAAACAAGCTGAAAACTGATAAGTGTAGATTTCCAAACCACTCAGGATACAAAGTGCCAAATAGTTTGCTTGCAATTAAACCAAATACACAAATAATCACTGCCATGACGCCAGCGATTGCGCATATTCCGGGGATAGCCATCACCAACCCCTCAATAACTTTTCTGAGCTTAGGAAAGATTGAAATCAGACGAAGCGCACGAAATGCTCGTGCAGCTCTAAGTGCGCTAAATGCTTCTTGAGCTGGCACCAATGCAATTGTAATTACAAAAAAATCAAAAATTGACCATGGATCTTTAAAAAAATTTAACCGATACGCGGTAATACGTAAAATAAGTTCTACAACAAATATGTATATTATTGTTTTGTCGATAATTGTCAAAAGCTTACCATGCACACTCATAACACTGGGGTATGTTTCCATACCAAGCACAATCGTGTTAATAATAATCAGCGCTGTTATACTAAACACCCATACTTTGCTTCTTACGATCTTTCTGAGGTTAGCAGAGTACTCATCCATGAAATTAACTATTTTTTTGCTCCTTATATTCCATTGTTACAATCGAACACTAAACTCCTAAGGTGGAATTCTGAACGCGATTGCTTAAGATATTTAGCCATACGATAACTCGCCGTATCTGCGCGAACTACGAATCACCTCTGCAAACGGATTGCCAAGTGCCATATATAACGGGGCTTTGCTATGTAAATCGTGTATCGAGAATAGTAATGGCTTTATTTCAAGCTTATTAGCAATTCTAGAGATATATTGTAGCAAAGCAGTTAGTTTATCATCCCGGCTATTAGTCAGCATTATATTATCTTTAAGTTGTGACAACAAATGATAACAATGCTGTTTAAGTGCAGGATTTTGAGCTGCTAAATATAAAAAGCGTACTGCATCTGCGCTACGTTTAATCAAATATTCTCGTGCATCCGATAGTGTCTTATCATAATCGTAAAAACATGGTATTTGCTTAGCAAGCAATAATGCGCAACAAAAATGTGCTAATGGTGTTTGTTTTGCCTCCAACGCTCGCATGATTATTTCAAAATAATCTGGACTGTTTAAATCTTTACGGTTTTGTTTAGTTGCAAAAATTCTTATATGTGCAAAGTTCAGATTACCGCATGCAAGTTTATCTTGCACTTTTGCTTGCAATGCAGCGACATTTAGCTCTAACAAAATTCTTGATATTTTAACGGAATCGCGCCCTTTTTCAGCTAGTAGTTTTCTCCAAAAATTAGTATCTTGCAGCAAACTTGTCAAAACTGAATTGCTAAAATTTTGTTGCGCATCTTCAATTTGTGACAAAGCTGCATGTAACCAATTGCGTGCCTCAATTTGGATAACATCTAATTTTATATATCTATTTGCTTTTTTTATGCGAACCCGCGGTGGTAATATACTTAAAAGATCATCTACCTCTGGTGCCGATTTTACAGGTAAGTCTTCAATCGACAATCGCAACACTCTATCGCCCCAATTCAAATTACGAAACACTTGCTGTAAATCTGCAATTTGCATTTTTGAAAGGTCAACCTCATAGAGACTTACATAACTAATTGAGGGTGGGAAAGAATTCAAAATTTGAAGCAATTCTTTTGGCGTAGTCTTACTAACAATATCTAAGTGTACTAAAAAATTAATTATTGATTTAGGCAGCGCTTGTATAACTGCAACAATTATATCCACCTCCCATTGAAAAGACATGTCAATTTTTAGCACCCCAGCGTCAAAATCTAAGGCATCTTCAAGGTCAAGAGCTAGTTCTGTTGCCACCCTTTCTTCTAATTCTTCTGCTGTCGCCCTGTCTTCTAACTCTTGAGACATCATGAAGGGCGAGTCGTGAATTTTGGCGGTAGGTTGTCCTCGCGGCGACATTTCTTCAAATATTTGAAATGTTTCTGCAAGAAGTGCAGAGACAACTTCTATGCCCCACTTTTGCTTTATAATTGCGAATAAATTATTGATTATAAATTTTTCCCCAATTGACGGAATTGTATTGAATTCTAGCTTACCTGCTAGCAATAATTGCCAACCCTTATTAAACCAACCCTTAAATTCTTTGTTCTGCAAACTCTGAATCAAATTTGAAATTTCTCGAACGAGCTCATCTGTAGGAATATTCGCAAAAAAGTTATCTGCTAATAATTCCTCGCAAGGCTCTTGCATATTTTCTTGGGATGCTAATTTAGAACAGTAAATATTATTTAGTATAATTCTAGTAAGTATTAATAATGGGGTTTGAGGATCCAGATCCATACTATTATTACTGCAAACGGTGTCTACGTCATCTTCAATCATTCTTTCTCCAACATATTCGGCAACACCTAGAGTCTAAGCCATTTGGATTTAGGCACTGTAAAATCTGATATTAATCTTATTATCTGCTATTACGCAACTTTCTTAATATTCTTAATTGTGCTAAAGCTAAGGCTAGATCGCTATGCGCACGGGCGTAATCAATTTTACCACCTTTATGTTTGCTAAAGAGATCTTCAGCATTCTTTTTAGCATTAATTGCTGCCGCTTCATCAATATCACTGGCGCGCATTGCTGCGTCTGCCAGTATTATCGTTACTTTGGGCTGCACTTCAAGCATGCCACCAAGGATAACAAACGCTTCTTCCTTGTTATTGCCACTCAATACCCAAACCGGCCCAGGCGCTAAAGATGTTAGCATTGGCGCGTGGTTCACTAAAATTTCTAATTCACCTTGTGTGCCGGTAACAAATAATTTTTTAGCTTCGCCAGAAAAAATTTCTTGTTCAGCGCTAACAATTTCTAACTGAAATGTTTTATCATGCATGCGCTGCTTCCTGCAACTTTTTAGCCTTTTCGATCACTTCATCAATTGAACCAACCATATAAAAAGCTTGCTCTGGAATATCATCGTAATCGCCGTTAATAATGCCTTTAAAACCTTTGATAGTTTCCTTCAAAGGCACATATTTACCTGGGGCATTGGTAAAAATTTCTGCCACAAAAAATGGTTGCGATAAAAATCTTTGAATTTTGCGCGCTCTAGCTACTACAATCTTATCTTCAGCAGATAACTCATCCATGCCTAAAATTGCAATAATATCCTTAAGCTCTTTGTAGCGCTGTAGCATCCCTTGTACGCCACGTGCAACATCATAATGTTCTTGTCCGATAAAATTAGGATCTAACTGTCGGCTTGTTGAGTCTAATGGGTCAATTGCGGGGTAAATACCTAACTCTGCAATTTGACGCGATAACACCACTGTAGCATCTAAGTGCGCAAATGTAGTTGCTGGCGATGGATCTGTTAAGTCATCCGCCGGCACATACACGGCCTGAATTGAGGTAATAGAGCCACTTTTAGTTGAAGTAATACGCTCTTGTAATGCTCCCATTTCAGCTGCAAGCGTTGGTTGATACCCTACTGCGGATGGCATACGTCCTAACAAGGCCGATACTTCAACACCAGCTAATGTATAACGATATATATTATCAATGAATAATAAAACGTCCCTACCTTCATCACGAAACTTTTCGGCCATGGTTAAACCAGTTAAAGCAACTCGCAATCTATTCCCCGGTGGTTCATTCATTTGTCCGTAAACCAGTGCTACTTTATCTAATACTTTACTCTCTTTCATTTCATGGTAAAAGTCATTGCCTTCACGTGTTCTTTCGCCTACACCTGCAAACACCGAATAGCCGTGATGTTCGTGCGCAATATTGCGAATCAATTCCATCATGTTTACAGTTTTTCCAACCCCGGCGCCACCGAACAAACCAACTTTACCACCCTTGGCAAAGGGACAAATCAAATCAATAACTTTAATTCCAGTTTCTAATAGTTCACCACGTGCGGCTTGTTGTTCAAAAGTTGGTGGCAAGCGATGGATCGGCATTTTTTCTTTGGCATTAACATCACCAAGACCATCTATCGGACGCCCTAAAACATCCATAATTCTACCAAGTGTCTTTTCACCAACCGGAACTGATATTGGCGCACCGGTACTATGAACGACTAAGCCGCGTTTTAAGCCCTCTGATGATCCCATCGCAATCGCCCTAACTACGCCATCTCCAAGTTGCTGTTGTACCTCTAAAGTTAGATCTTCATCGGGTACATACAATGCATCGAAAATTTTCGGAACAGCGGTGTGCGAAAATTGTATATCGATTACAGCGCCTATTACTTGAATTATTTCACCCGTGTTCATATATTGCTCCTTTATACTGCAGCAGCACCTGCTACAATCTCTGCAAGTTCTTTGGTAATAGCTGCTTGTCGTGCTTTGTTATAAACTAACTTTAGATCTTCAATTAATTCGCCAGCATTATCAGTAGCATTTTTCATAGCAACCATGCGGGCAGCCTGCTCACAAGCTACATTTTCAACAGCACTTTGATAAACTATCGACTCAACGTAACGATTCAACAAGGTGTCTAATAAGACATCAGCCGATGGCTCGTAAATATAATCCCAACGAATTGTATTATTCACTGGCATAGTATTTTTAATTGGAAATAGTAATTCAACTGATGGCTTCTGCACCAAGGTGCTCGTAAAGGTATTGTAAGCTACATATATCTCATCCATTTCGCCAGAAATAAACGCATCTGACATTACTTTTATTATTCCCAAGAAATCTCTAATTTTAGGAAAATCTCCGAGGCCCGTTACAGATGCTATAATGTTAACGTTATGTTTTGCCCAAAATATCTCAGCCTTTCTACCAACCGTAATAACTTGCGGCACCACCCCTTGAGCATCAAAACGTATCAGCTCTTCCAAAACCCGTTTGAATAAATTTATATTCAACCCGCCACATAACCCACGATCTGTGGAGATTATTACAAAACCAACATTCTTTACCGGGCGCTCGATTAAATAAGGGTGAGTATATTCCAAGTTACCCTGTACTAAATGACCGATAACATCTTTTATTCTATAAAAATATGGTCGCGAAGCTCGCATGCGATCTTGTACTTTACGCATCTTACTGGCTGCAACCATTTCCATTGCATGCGTAATTTTTTGCGTACTCTGAATACTTCTAATTTGAGCCTTGACTTCTTTAGCAGTTGGCATATCGCTTTACACCCTTTGCGCAATAAATGCTTCTATTGCTTGTTGCAGTTGCGTCTCAGTATCTGCAGTTAACGCATCGCCAGTATTTAATTGCTTTAATAAATCTGGATAATTAGTTTTAAAAAATGATAACAATTTAGTCTCAAAATCTACTATTTGTTTAATTGGTATTGTGTCCATAAAACCTTTATCGACCGCATATAAACTAATAGCTATTTCCCCAACGGATAATGGTGCATATTGTCTTTGCTTCATAACCTCGGTAACTCGTTGGCCACGCTCTAACTGGCGGCGTGTCACCTCGTCTAAATCCGAGGAAAATTGGGCAAAAGCCGCTAATTCACGATATTGTGCCAAAGCTAAACGTATACCGCCCCCTAATTTTTTTATCAATTTAGTCTGTGCTGCACCACCAACACGTGATACTGACAATCCAGCATTGATTGCCGGACGAATACCTGCATTAAACAAATCAGTTTCTAAAAAAATTTGACCATCTGTGATCGAAATCACGTTAGTCGGGACGAAAGCAGATACATCTCCAGCCTGAGTTTCAATAATTGGTAATGCTGTTAATGATCCTGTTTTACCTTTTACCTCGCCGTTGGTGCAATTCTCTACATACTCAGCATTAACTCGTGCTGCGCGCTCTAATAAACGCGAATGCAAATAAAACACATCCCCCGGGTATGCTTCGCGTCCTGGAGGCCTACGTAATAATAAAGATACTTGGCGATAAGCCCATGCCTGCTTAGTAAGATCGTCATAGATTATTAAGGCATCCTCACCTCGATCCCGAAAATACTCTCCCATCGCACAGCCAGTATACGGTGCAATATACTGCAAAGCTGCTGATTCAGCTGCAGTGGCAGATACCACGATTGTATGTTGTAACGCACCATATTCTTCTAATTTGTGTACCACTGCTGCAACAGATGACGTTTTTTGGCCAATAGCAACATAAATACACTTAACCCCTGTACCTTTTTGGTTAATGATCGCATCAATTGCAATAGCAGTTTTACCAGTTTGACGATCTCCAATAATTAGCTCTCGTTGTCCGCGGCCAATTGGTACCATAGTATCAATCGGCTTCAAACCAGTTTGCAAAGGCTGTGTAACCGATTGGCGCCAAATAACTCCTGGGGCAACTTTTTCTATTGGCGAAGTTGCTTTGGTATTAATGTTACCTTTACCATCAATTGGCCGGCCAAGCGCATCAACTACCCTACCTAATAATTCAGTTCCAACCGGCACACTTAATACTTCGCCAGTACAGCGAACTTTTTGCCCTTCCGCCAAAGCAATTGTATCGCCCAACACAACCGCACCAACCGAATCTTGTTCGAGATTCAAAGCTAAACCATACTCACCATTTTCAAATTGAATACGCTCACCATATTCTACAGCCCCTAATCCTTGAATTCGCACAATACCATCGGATAGGCTAACGATAATTCCTTCATTATTATCGGTTGTCACCAAATCAAAGTTCTCAATACGCTCTTTAATTAAATCAGTAATTTCTGAGGCTTTTAATGAAACTTGCGTTGTCATAAACAATTTCTCACTATTGCGTTAAATGCTCGTATAATGCTTTTAAGTTTCCTCTAATCGATGATTCAAGCACTCGATCACCAATTACTAACTTACCACCACCAATTAATCCTGGCTCAAAATATTGCTCTACAGTTAATTTCACCTTTAAATCTTTTGCAATTTCATTACGCAACAGCTCTAACTCTTGAGAAGCAGTCTCTCGCGCAATAAACAATTCTACAGTACGCTCATGCTCTAATTCTTCTCGCATAGCCTCATATAAACGAGCTAATTCCGGAATTATTAATAACCTTTTATAATGCGCCAAAATCTTAATTAAGTTTTTCCCGGCACTATTCAGTATTTTACCATCGATAGTATTAATAAATTCCGCTTTCTTTTCGCTTGCAACCGCTAAATTACGCACAAACTTATCTACTACAGGATTTTGCACCACCATGCTTAAAAATTGTAGCATTTGTGACCAGTGTTCAACTGTATCGGTAGATCGCGCTATTTCTAAGACAGCACGTGCGTATGGTCTGGTAACAGTAGTTAAATTCGCCATATTTTACGCCAATTTTTTTGTTAAACTTTCAAGAATATCGCGATGATCTGCGGGATTAATGCTACGCTCTAGAATTCTTTCTGCACCAAGCACAACCAAACCTGACAATTGCGCCTGCAACTCAGTTTTAGCTTGTTTTATAGCTCGCGCTACTTGCGCATTACCCGCAGCAATAAGCTGGTCATGTTCACGTTGCGCTGTTTCCTTAGCCGCGGCAATAATTTTATTGGCTTCTCGATCTGCATCCTCTAGCATTTTGTAACAATGTTGCTTGGTTTCGTGAATCTTTTGCTTAGCGGACTCCTCAGCGTCTGCTAGAATTTTATGACCTTTTTCAGCTGCAGCCATCCCATCTGCAATAATCTTTTCTCTTTCATTCAATTTTGCTAGCAAAATCGGCCAAATTACGCGCATCGTAAACCAGACGAAGATTGCGAACGTAATCATCTGCCCAAATAAAGTTGCATTAAGATTCATAATATACCTCCAACATATTACCTTATCTTACGCTGGAACTTGTGGCAAAAACTTAATTAAGGCCGAGATAAACGGGTTAGCAAATATAAATATTACTGCGATAGCTACCCCAATCATTGATACAGCATCTAACAGCGCAGCAACGATAAATAATTTTATTTGCAACTGCCCGATCATTTCTGGTTGCCGAGCTGCACCTTCCAAAAATTTACCCCCTAAAATTGCAAACCCAATTGCTGTTCCAATCGCGCCTGAGCCTATTAAAACCGCAACTGCAATAAGCGAATAAATTTGCAAATCTGCAACTAATGTTAGTATCTCTGGTGGTAAAGTCATGTAAAGCCTCCTTTAAGTTCAAACTAATGGTTAGATTCAGCAATGCTTAAATAAACTATGGTTAGCATCATAAAAACAAAAGCTTGAATCGTTATTATCAAAATGTGAAAAATCGCCCAAGACGCACCAAATGGCCATTGTGCCCACCAAGGTAATAATGCAATCAAAATAAAAATTAATTCCCCGGCGTACATGTTACCAAACAATCGCATACCAAGCGAAAGTGGCTTAGCTAATTCCTCAATCACGCGTAAAAATAAATTTATTGGAAAAAACCACCCACCCAATGGCTTGGTTAACATTTCTCTGGTTAATCCCAACACACCTTTGGATGAAATATTGTAAACAATGATCAAAAAAAACACCGAAAGCGACAGACCTAGAGTAAGATTTGGATCAGCAGTTGGTACGACGCGTAAATAGCTTACCCCAAACCAACTTACAATCATCGGCAAAAGATCAACTGGCAACAAATCCATCGCATTCATTAAAAATACCCATATAAATATTGTGAGCGCCAATGGTGCAATTAGTTTGCTTTTGCCATGGTAGGTATCATGTACTTGTTTTGTAGCAAACTCTAACATCATTTCTACAAAATTTTGGAGCCGGGTCGGCACCCCCACTGTGGCTTTGCGTGCAACCCAATAAAAAACCCCCAAAAATAACACCCCTGTAACCCAAGAAATAATTAAAGTATCAAGATGTAACGACCAAAAGCCCTCCCCCACCGTTAAATGTGTTAAATGGTGTTGAATATATTCGGTTGCTGTAGGTGCTGTGTTCATTGCTACCTTATTTTGCAGAGGCGGACGTAATTACTTATTAAGCGACTTAATTCCGCTCCAATAAATGCTAAGAAAAAGTATCTGATGTTAACTGGTATGAGGTTCAAAATTAAGCCCTGCAAAACAATCATGGTTACAAACTTCAAAACCTCAGCAATATAAAACAAACGCACTATCATTTGGGGAGTAATAGCTGCAGCACAAAAAAAGCATCTCC
>JAGVLG010000053.1 GCA_020054325.1 Gammaproteobacteria bacterium | reverse complement strand
TCGTTATCGTGGAATTATTGAATCAAAATCTGGCAAAATCCATCGCTTAGAAGATTGGGGTCGACGCCAATTGGCTTATCCAATTAATAAGTTGCATAAAGCACATTATATTTTAATGAATGTTGAATGTAATCAAGAAGCAGTAGATGAATTAGATAATGCATTTCGTTTCAACGATGCAGTAATTCGTAATTTAATATTCCAGCAAAAATTAGCAATCACTGAAGTATCACCTTTGATTAAAGAAAAAGATGATCGTAAATCTTTCAAGAACAGTGATAATGAAGATTACTATGTTGAAGAAGATCTTGAAGAGGTTCTCGAAGTAGATAGTAATACTGATGGTTCAAGAGCTGCTGGTTAAGCATAAATTTCTGGAGAAATAATTATGGGTTTTAGAGCACGTCGCAAGAAATTCTGTCGTTTCAGTGAAGCTGGTGTGGCTGGAGTTGATTATAAAGATTTGAATACTCTGAAGGGCTATGTTACTGAGAGTGGTAAGATTGTTCCGAGTCGGATCACTGGTACTAGCGCGCGTTTTCAGCGTCAATTAGCAACAGCTATCAAAAGAGCACGCTTCTTGGCCTTGATACCATATTGTGATCAACACTAATTTTAGGGGTATTTAAAAGTGCAAGTAATTTTATTAGATCGAATTCATAAATTAGGTAATCTTGGCGATACTGTAAATGTTAAAGCTGGTTATGGTCGTAACTACTTAATTCCACAAGGCAAGGCTGTACCTGCAAATGCAAAAAATATTGCATACTTTGAAGCACGTAAAGCAGAATTGGAAAAAGAAGTTGCTGCTAAATTTGCCGATGCGCAACGCCGCGCAGCTGTATTGGAAAAGTTAGAATTAACAATTTCAATGTTAGCTGGTGAAGATGGTAAACTGTACGGTTCTGTTGGTGCTACTGAATTGGTAGAAGCTATCGTTCAAGCTGGTGGTGAAGCTACTAAGCAAGAAATACAATTACCGAATGGTCCTTTACGTACTATTGGTGATCATGAAGTAGAGTTATATTTACATCATGGTGATGTTATTGCGAAACTAAAGGTTACGATTGTAGTTGGGTAGATTTGACTTAGGGTCAGCACCAACAAATTGATATGAACAGCAGCTTGGATATTTACGCCGAGTGGGACGCGCACAAGTACATCCCTGTAGCGCTCGACAGCCGCCATCCATGGCGGCTGACGCTCATCGGCATAAACATCCACAGCTGCTTTTCATATCAATACTTAAAATATGTTTCAGTGTGAAAATTAAGGAAAAATCATGTCTGATACAATTGAGTCTATAAAGCCTTCCCTTAAAATTCCACCGCATTCAATTGAGGCCGAACAAGCTGTACTTGGTGGTTTAATGATCGACAATAACGCATGGGAGCAAGTTGTAGATCGTTTAACTGAAATGGATTTTTATCGTAATGATCATCGTATTATTTTTCGTGCTATGGCCAGTTTGGCAATGCAGGATAAACCGATTGATTTAATTACAATTTCGGAGCGTTTAGAAGCACAACAAGAATTAAATGATGTTGGTGGATTAGGCTATTTGGGGCAGATTGCCAAAAATACTCCTAGTGCTGCCAATATTGGTGCTTATGCTGAAATTGTTAAAGAGCGGGCTACATTAAGACAATTAATTGAGGTTGGATCAGAAATAGTTGGTTCTGGTTTTGAGCCAAAGGGTAGAGTTGCTTCAGAATTGTTAGACGAAGCAGAGCGCAAAGTATTTGCAATTGCCGAGCGCGGTAGTTCCAGTAACAATTTTGGGCCACAAGGTATTGCCGAAGTTCTCAGCAAAACTGTAGAGCGGATAGAAAAATTATTTGAATCAGATTCACCAATAACTGGGATCTCTAGTGGTTTTAGCGATTTTGATCGGCTCACCTCAGGTATGCAACAATCCGATTTAATTATTGTTGCAGGTCGTCCCTCGATGGGTAAAACCACATTTGCAATGAATATTGCTGAATATGTTGGGATGAAATCACAGAAGCCAGTTTTAATATTCAGTATGGAAATGCCAGCAGAGCAGCTCGCAATGCGTATGTTATCCTCCCTTGGCAGGATTGAAATGCAGCGTATTCGTAGTGGTCAATTAGATGATGGCGATTGGCCGCGTTTATCATCTGCAATTGCCATGATGTCGGAAAAGAAAATATTTATTGATGATTCCGGTGCTCTTGGTCCTGGCGACATTCGAGCCCGTGCTAGACGTTTGGTGCGTGAACACGGCGATTTAGGCTTAATTGTAATTGACTATTTACAGTTAATGCGCGTACCGGGCAATAGTGAACATCGGGCTGCTGAAATTTCGGAAATTTCACGCTCCTTAAAAGCCTTAGCGCGTGAATTGGATGTACCAATTATTGCTTTGTCTCAGTTAAACCGTAGTTTGGAACAACGTACAGATCGACGCCCAATGATGTCAGATTTACGTGAATGTGTTACAGCCGACACTCTAGTGCATTTAAGTGATGGTAGTAGAGTACCTATTGCTGAATTAGAGGGTAAGAATGCTCAAGTTCACTGTATTGATGATAAAGGTAAATTGGTTTCAGCTACTGCCGATTTAATTTGGAAGGTTGGAGATAAAGAAACTTTCAAGGTACATTTAGCTAGTGGGCGCTCTATAACCGCAACAGCAGAGCACTTGCTGTACAGTATTAATGGTTGGAAAAAATTAAATGAAATATCTGTTGGCGAGCATCTTGGAGTTGCAAGAGTAATTCCAGAGCCTGAACAAGTGGTTGTACCTCTCTTAAAAGAAACTGCAGACAACGATATTTTTTGGGATAGAGTTGTTGCTATTACTCCTATGGGTGTGCAGCCTGTTTATGATTTAACTGTTCCAGGATACGCCAATTGGCTTGCAGATAGTGTTATTTCACATAACTCAGGTGCGATAGAACAGGACGCAGATTTAATTGTTTTTATTTATCGCGATGAAGTTTATAACAAAGACACTGCAGCTAAAGGAACAGCTGAGATAATTGTAGCTAAACAACGTAATGGTCCAATTGGGACAGTACGTTTAACTTTCTTGGGACATTATTCTCGTTTTGAAAATTTTACCAATCGTGCAATGGATGAAGAAGGGTCAATGCAATCTAATTTCGAGAGTGCAGTATGATAGAAGTTCCTTATAAACATCCCGCTTGGATTGAAATTGATTTAGAGCAATTTAAAAAAAATCTACAAATTTTAAAAGCTTATACTGGGGCTACAGTCAAACTTTGTGTCCCGGTAAAAGCGAATGCTTATGGTCATGGTCTGGTACCAATTTCAAAGGCAGCAGTTGTAGCAGGTGCGGATTATTTAGGAGTTTCTTGCTTACAAGAAGGTATCATATTAAGAAAAGCAGGTATTACGATCCCGATTTTAGTACTAGGTGCGATCCACTCAGAGCAAATTTCTGATTTCATTACACATGATTTGGAATTTACAGTTGCGTCCTTGTTTAAAGCTAAATTAGTTGCACAAGAATGCAAGATGTTAAATAAATCTGTTAAAGTGCATTTGGAAATAGACACTGGAATGAATCGTACTGGTATGCGTGTTGAAACAGCCAGGGCTGCTTTAGACTTTGTGCGTTCCGAATCAGTGTTTGAATTAAAAGGTGTTTACTCGCATCTTGCTACAGCAGATGAACCAGATAATCCATTTGTTATGCGACAATTAGAATTATTTATAAATTTTTTGCAAGAGAATGGTTTGCGAGATGATCCTAATGTGATCGCACATATTGCTAATTCAGCTGGAGTTGCAGTTACTAAAGCAGCGCATTTAGATATGATCCGGCCTGGCATACTAGCATACGGTTATCATCCACTACCAAACATGCCAACAGAACTACAAGAAATTAAATCATGTTTTGCAGTAAAAGCTAAAGTAGCGTATTTTAAAAAGGTAATTGCAGGGCATGGTATTAGTTATAACCATACTTATAAGGCATCGCGCGATGCACATATCATAACTATACCAGTTGGTTACGGTGATGGTTTGCGGCGCAGCTTATCAAATAAGGGTGCTATTTTATTAAATGGTAAGCGCTATCCAATAGTTGGTAATGTTTGCATGGATCAATTTATGGTGGATGTTGGCGATGATTCAGCATACGTTGGCGATATGGTTACTATAATTGGCAAAAATCAAGATCAAAATATTCCAATAGAAGAGCATAGTAATATTTGTAGTACTATTACCTATGAAATTTTATGCGGGTTTAATAATAGATTGCCTAGATTGTATCTTAACCACACCGGCGCCCAATGGGAGTAGTCTAAGCTATGTCAATTTATGCGTTGTTGCAGCTTTCACTCGCAGCAGTCAGTTCAAAAATTTACCAGATTGATAATCATTATAAGCCTGTCTAATTTCAGCTTCTGTATTCATCACAAATGGCCCAGCCCCAACGATTGGCTCATCAATCGGTTCTCCGGCCATAAATAACACTTTAATATTGCTGAGCGCGGTTAATGCGATCATATCGCCATTATTGCTGAATTTTACTAATTCCCCTGGGTTTATTTTTTTATTATCAACACGTGCTGTGCCTTCCAAAACCAATAGTATTGCATTATAGCCAGATACAACTGGTATATTTAAAGAAGTCTCTTCTTGCATACGAATATCGTATAAATGAACTGGTGTGAAAGTTTTGACGGTACTTGCTGTATCGCCAAATTTTCCAGCAATAACTCGTACGCAGCCTTTGTTTTCCGAAATCGCTACCACTGGTATATTCGAGCTTTTTATTTCTTGATAATGTGGTTGCGACATTTTATCTTTAGCGGGAAGGTTTACCCACAATTGCACCATTTCTAATCTGCCACCTTTACGAGTAAATTCGTCACTATGCATTTCTTCATGTAAAATACCGTGGGCTGCGGTCATCCATTGCACATCACCCGGTCCAATTACTCCGTGATTTCCGGCTGTGTCTTTATGCTGTAATTCGCCATCATAGACAATAGTCACAGTTTCAAAACCGCGATGCGGATGTTGCTCTACACCACGTGGCGAATCGGATGGTGAGAAATTGGTAGGTTTTGCATAATCTAACAGCAAAAACGGACTTATATCTTCATCGGTGCGATATGAAAACATGTTAACAACTGGGAAGCCATTTCCAACCCAATGTTGGCCTCTACCTTTGGTCACTTCATTAATTTTTCTGTAATTCATAGTTCCACCAATCTCGGTTAATTTAGAGTTCTCTGCATGTGCTATAGCTAACATAGGAATAATTAAACAAATCAGAACAATTTTATGAAGTTTAAACATAGATATCTATCGCCCATCAATAAGTTATTGTTTAGAATATACTATACTTTTTTATAAAGTAAAATAGCAAAAAATGCTTTTCTAATTTACTTAGGAAATTTATCGGGAACTAGTGCTAATAAGAATTGCTGCACCGGAATGCACAAGATATTATCTTTTACTATTCTATTTTCGCCTCGATATAAAAGCATGGTTTTGCACTCCGGGTAATCTTCTTTAAATTGTTTTAAAGCGTAAAGATCTTTAGTATTAACATTTGTGCTATTTTTAACCTCAATTGCAACAAAGTATTCAGGGCCATAAATAATAAAATCAACTTCGCTTCCTGATTTAGTACGCCAAAAAAATAATTCATGTTTAATTATGGAATAATTGCACCATGCATTTAAATGTTGAAACACTAACCCTTCTAAAGCGACCCCTGATACTTCACTGACTTTATCTAAAATTCCTTTGGGGCGTAAGTGGAAAAAAATTCCAGTATCAAAATAATAAAATTTCGCATGACTTACTAATTGCCGTTTGGCTCGTTTGGTAAAAACGGGCAATAAGTTTGCTATTAACAAATCCTCAAGAATTGATACATAATTTTCTACAATTTTTCTTGAAACTCCGCACTCTCTAGCAACGTTAGAATAATTTAAAATAGAGCCGTGTGAAAAACTTATCACTTCTAGAAACCTTGCAAAATCTCCGACATTACGTACCAAGCCCTCGCTTTGAACCTCTTCTTTAAGATATAAACTCAGATATGTTGCAATTTTTTCTGTTGGATTATTAGAATTTACTATTAGAGGTACTAAACCATTTTCTAATGCTTGGTTTAAATTAAAATTATGTTGCAATTCAGCTGCCATGAATGGGAACATTTTCGTTTGTATTGCTCTACCAGCAAGTAAATTTACTCCTTCACGTTTTAATTTGCGCGCACTTGATCCGGTTAAAATAAACTGCAAATCTTTGTAGTTTTCTATTAACTCATGAATGCTATCTAAAATACTTGGTATTTTTTGAACCTCATCAATCACATATATTTTATACGTGTCTCTGTTTCCAACAACAAGCTCCTTCAGATGCCCGGGGTTGCTTAAATAAGTTAAATAGGTTCTTTCATCCAATAGGCTAATTAGAAAGGCATCTTTGAAATGATGTTTAATCCAGGTAGATTTACCCGTGCCACGCGGCCCAAAGATAAAAAAACTATCTTTAGGTGCTCTATAAAAACGCTTAATGAGATTATCCATGTATTTGCACCTATTTTTTTGCCTGCCAGGTAAAAAAACGCTGCCTTTTTTCACCTGGCAGGTTAATTTTACCAAACAATTCCCAAAAAGCAAATCTGACGTTTATAATCTATGGGCTAAAGATTAAGATTTTATGCATATTTTACAGGGAGTATGTAATGCCAAATGCCAAGACAAACAATCCAACAAACCAAGAATCTGGTAAAGCCTTGACTACTAGAATGCATGACTCAATGGTATATGCGGGCGGCACGCTGACTTATTATGTAGCTGGGCCTTTGGTAGGTTATATTGGTGAACCACTAGTGAAATATGCTGCAGTACCAGCAGTAGCTGTTGCTGGAGCAGCAATTGCAACCTTGCCTGTTGCTGCGCCCATTACCTTCGGTATGCTCGTTACTGCAGGGGTAGCAATTCCAAGGGTAATGAATTACTCGGTAAGTACGACCCAAGCACGAACCCGTGAATTCGGCGAGGCGGCTACAGCCAAACTATTAGATGGATCTAAAACAGCCATTACATTCTTGTATAATTCCGCTACTGAATTAGCAGGTGGTTTGTACAACAGAATAGTTAATTCCAACCCGGTTGCTGCCAAGCCGCTCTATAATGAGGGCGAGTTTGAAATTGTAGAGGGTAATGAACAAAATCTAACTTTCCGAACTGTGAGACACACAGCCTAAATCTAAATGGCGACGACTATAAATAGGCTATAATTTGCAGATGGGAAAAGATTTTGATGCACTGTGTGCCGACATACAAGCAAAGGTCAGGGTTTTATCTACGGCGGATGATATTAATCTTGCTGAAATAGTTGCCTTTAATGAAGCGGTAACTGAATTGTTGCAAGAAATAACTGCAGAAATTCAACAGCCTCCTGAGCCTGGCAAGAAATTACCGCGTTGGGCGCGGCGCAGATATAGTGCGCGCCGCTCCAACGCTGCGGCAGCATCAAACACAACACCAGCATTAGATGAAAATAGCAATAACACAGTTGTAGCTAATTTAATTGCTTTTATGCGTGAAATATCGCAAATTTTGAATACTTTAAAAGATGTGGCGCAAAATGTTCCTAATCTGCAAAATTTTCCAGCGCCAAAACAAATCCTGGAGCAACTTAGTGCCTCTTATGAAAGACATGTAGTTCCAATGGTGCAAGTTTTAGAAAAAAATAAGGATAAGCTTGAAGCCGGCTCTGCAATAGCTGGGCTTGGAGCCGGAGTATTTAATACGTGCAGCAAATTGTACCAATACAGCGATCGTATGGATACCAAGGAAAAAATATGTGCAGTAATGGGCACTGTATTGATGTTTGCCGGAATTGGGATGTTGATTGCAGCAACCATTAATCCCACAACTTTACCAGTTGTGGCTGGAATAACTGTAGTGTATCTCGGATTTTATTTATGTCACCGTGCGATCCAGCGTCATGAAAATGAGCAAAGCAAAGAAATTAAAAATGCATTAAATTCTGTTAATCAATCTATCAATACTGTGACAGCGCAATTTGAAGTAAGTAATGCGGTTAAAGACACCTTACGTTTTGGAGCAGCTATGAGCTGTGGGGTTACTAAAGAAGCGCCAGCTGCGCCAACTTGGGTCGAACGGATTACTGCTTCGGTGGATAGATTAGTTGATAAATTCTTTATGAGATACTAAATATGCCAGATATTGAACAGCGTTGTGCCGATGTACGCACCAGAGTTGCAAGATTAAATACTGATGAAATTAATACCCACGAATTTCAAGATTTTATAGATGCTACCAATTCTCTTTTAGAGGATATTATTGCCGAACAACGCGTGCCAGTTGATCCCAAACGGCGCCAACCCCGTTGGGCACGACGCATAGCCGCACCTTTAAGTAAAGTAGTACCTAAAGCAGAAACGATGCAGCAAACTCTAAAAAATAATGAAGGTGCTACTAAGAAAATAATTAACTTTTTAGTATCTGTGCAAGGAATTTTAGGTAGCTTAAAATTAATTGCGGCAAATGCCCCGGAATTAGAAGGTTATCCGAAGCCAGGAGAACTGTTAGAAAAATTAACAAGTTCTTATGATGCAAATATTACTCCTATGATTCAATTTCTAGAGGATAATACGCAACACATAGAGCAAGTGGGTGCAATTGCTGGCTTAGGAATTGCAGTATTTATGAGTTGTCGCGAATTAAACAAGTATCGTGATCAAATGACAACTAATGAGAAAATCTATGCGGTAGTTGGCACCGTATTATTATTTACTGGTGTGGCTATGTTAGTCGCTGCAACAGTGAATCCTACAACTATGCCAATAGTTGCAGCAATCACAATTTTAGCACTAGGAAGATTTTTATGTAAACGTGCAGTGCAAAAACATCAGGATGAGGCAAGTAAAAATTTAGACAATTCTCTAAACGTAGTGCATGACAATATTAATAAAGTTTCGGATAAGTTCTCAATTAGTAAAGTAGTGAAAGATACTTTAATGTTTAGTGCTGCTAAAGCTTGTGGGGTTAAGAAGGGGGCACCACCGGCACCATCAATAGTAGATCGCGTTTCTGCTGCGTATCAAGGTTTTATTAATAGAGTATTTTAGGACTCATTTTCGATAAACTTGTATAAAATCATACAGTTTTATTTTCAGTAATCTTAAATTGATGATTCTGAGCTATATTTATATAAATAAAATTATAAATATTTCAGGAATTAATCATGCCTTATTTAGAAAAACAAAAAATCAAAGATCTAGTCGAATTTATTCAAAGTGGCATCCCTGCTGAAAAATACCAGGAAATTGTTGGAATGTTTGCGCAACTCGCGCAAGAATCATTGCAGGGCGAAGATCACGAACAGCAGCTAAAAATTACCGCAAAATTTATCGAGGATGCTAAAGCGGTTAGATCAGCAATGGTAATGAAGCCAATACTTGCAGTAGGTTATGCAGTAAATAATACCCGGGAAGGCGAAAGAAAGGAATTACTTGCAACCATTTTGAAGTGTGGTTCCGCCATTTGGGGTAGTGGCCTTTTAGGTAAGTCAGATCCAGAAGAACTATTGAATTTATTAACAAATTTGATTGCGACACAGAAGCGCATTAAGCCTTAACTGTATAAAAACCCAAGAAACTTTCAAGCATTAATGTTGTCTTATTTATTAAGTTACAGTTAGTTAATGGGGATTTACCATGAAAGACAAACTTAAAAAGAAGCTCGAAGAAGCTAGACAAAAAGCTGCTGATACTGCAGCAAGTTTAAAAAAGGCGACTGAAGATCTTAAGGGGCTCAATGCTGCGGTGCAATCTGCACAAGAATCCTTCAAAGGTTTACGAGAAGAAGGGCTAGGCGCTGCCGCTAGAAGAGCCTCGCAAAACTTAGGCGATAGATTAGGTGCTGCAGGTGCCAAAGTTAACAAAACTATGCATTCCGCATTGTCCGAACTTAAATCTGTTGCAGAAATGATGAAAGATTTTAGAGAGGCGTTTAATGATTTAGGTGAAACATTAAATGGTCTTATGGGTAGACATAAGAAGAAGTACAAAGACATGTCGCCTGGTGAGCAAAATGAAGTCGAACGAGAAGCAACTGATGCAGTGGCACGAGCAGTTGATCAAGTACTAGTCCCTCATCTTGGGCCGGATGAAGCAGCACTTGATCGAGAATCAATGGCAGTTGTACGGCGTTCAGTGCGAGAATCCTTGCGCCGCGATGTTATAGCAAGCATTCGTGCAAATGGAGGAATTAACCCATCTGATTTGCAAACGATTGCCGAAGATACCACTAAAGTTGCTCTTGGGGTTATCCATCCAGTTAAACCTCCAGTGCCACGTAGGCCTGTTTTAAAACCAAAAGACACTACAACTGCACCTGCTGTTACAGGGGAAAGCACCTTGGAGCAAAGGTTAATGGCAAATATGTCGCCAGAGCAACGCGAGTTATTTATGCGAAGAAGGGAATTACAGAAAAGTGTTGGCTCTGTAGATCCTAAAAAAATGACAAAACCTACTTCTACAGTTGGTGCTAAACCAGCCCCAGCTAAGGCAGCGCCAGGACATGTTTTAGAATTAGCTTTAAGGGACGCTTTGAATGCTAGAAGGCAGCAATTGGAAAGAACAACGCCCAAAGGTGGTGACAAACCTACCCGCCCTAGAAGCGGATCAAGCGGCGGTTGGTCTTCATAATAAAGTTAAAGGGCGCGTTGCAGGCGCCCTTTTAATTCATGGTATACAAGATGGATAATTTGGTGGACTATGCAAAATTCTTCAACGAAATGCGCGATGTGGCATTTATTTTGGATGAAAATTTGAATGTTGTAGAATGCAATAACTTGATGCAACAATGGTATGGCTATAGCAAGGAAGAGGTATGCAAATTAAATTTGCGCGATTTGCGTGCTCCAAATACTCGTGCAGAAATTAATGCGCAGTTAAAACAAGTTAAAGAGCAGAATGGTGGTTCGTGGGAGACCATTCATATTCGCAAGGATGGCTCAACATTTCCGGTGGAGATAACTTGTACGCCAATCCTCATGGGAAAACGTAAGCATTATTATCATGTAGTACGCGATATTTCGCAACGCAAAGAATTTGAAGCTAAACTTTTGGCTTCGGAAGAGCGTTACCATCAAATCGTCGATCTATCGCCGGATGCACTTTATATTCATCGCAATGGCAAAATTTTGTTTATGAATCAATCTGGTTTAAGAATGTTTGGTGCGACTAAACCAGAGCAAATTGTTGGTCAAAGTTTATGGAAGTTCTATCCACCTGAACGGCATGGAATTGTCCGGGCTCGCAACCAACTGATGGAGCAAACCCGACAAATAGCCCCGTTAATTGAACATATCATGGTACGCTTAGATGGAAGTTTGATTCATGTTGAAGCAATTGCGCGGATCATTCAATATGAAGGTAAAGATGCATTTTACGTCATTTTGCGCGATATTACCGAAAAGAAACAATCCAATAAATTTCTTGATATGCAATTTGCAGTGGCGCGACAATTAATAGAAGCTACCTCTTCGATTGAAGCATTGAATAACGTGATTCGGATTATTTCAAACAATACGAATTATGAATCAGGGGCTATATGGACTATAGGTCCAAAAGATAATTTGTTACATTGCATGGCTGCGCTAAATAATAATACTTCTAAGAACAAGCGCGATCCTAAGCTCGGAATTGCCGCAGTTGCATTACAAGCAGACACGACCTTGTGGTACGATGATGTGCAGGCAGAATTCCCACAGGAGTTTGCGCTAGAACACAAGTACAAAGCTATCATTGTTCCGATTGAAACTGAAGATAAAAATATTGGCTTTATAGAGCTGTTTTCAGAGCAGCCACAGATCAAAGATTCGGTAATGCTAGATACATTATTAGCAATTGGTACGCAACTTGGTGCATATCTTAAAGGTAAAAATGTTGAAAAGGAACTAACATTTTTGTCGAAACACAATGCGGTAACTGGGTTACCAAACCGTAGATTCTTCGAGGAAATATTAAACTACAAAATAAATTTTGCCAAAGGATCAGAGCAAGCCCTAGCTTTAGTGCTATTTAGCGTAAACAATCTAAATGTAATTCATGATGGCCTGGGTCACGCTGCAGTTGATTTGTTACTTAGTCAAATCGCGCAACGTTTTGAAAAGTTAGTCGGTGGTAAAGACAATGTCGGTAGTTTACGGGCTGATGAATTTGCTGCGATCTTAATGACGATAGAAAATGTTTCTGATGTTACCGAATTTATTACGCGGCTTAATAAAGTTCTTGGAGTAGGATTCGAAATACAAGGACAACAAATAAATATAAGTACTAACTTTGGTGTGGCATTATATCCAAATGATGGTACCGATGCACAAGCATTAATTCGCAGTGTAAATGCTGCGCTAACTATTGCCAAAGACAGTGGTATTGGTGCAGTACAGTTTTGTACCAATGAAATGAGTGCTAGAGCTGCCAAAAAGCTAAGCATGGAGCATGATTTAAGAGAAGCTTTAGATAAACAAGAGTTCTTGTTATATTTTCAACCGATAGTAGACGCTAAATCACGTTTGGTAACAGGCTTTGAGTGTTTGTTGCGTTGGTTACATAATGGTATTTTAATCCCCCCAGGCGATTTTATTCCAATTGCAGAAAGCTCTGAATTAATCGTGCCAATCGGAGAATGGATTATAAGCTCAGCAGTGCAACAATCAAAAATTTGGAATAGCAGTTGTGCGCATCCAATTTGCCTTTCGGTAAATATTAGCCCAATACAATTCAAATCACCGGGTTTAATTGATTATTTAACTAAAACCATAACTAATATTAATTTAGATCCGGCATTCTTAAAAATAGAAGTGACGGAGTCGGCTTTAATGGAGGATGTCCAAAGCAGCATTAAATCTCTAAGTAGGATTAAAGATATGGGAGTAAAAGTTTCGATTGATGATTTTGGAACAGGGTATTCTTCACTTAACTATTTGCGCCATTTGCCAATTGATTATCTAAAGATTGATCAATCATTTGTACGCAATATGTTAACCAATAATAACGATGCCATGATTATTCGTGCGGTAGTAGATCTTGCACAACATCTTGGCTACAAGGTTATAGCAGAAGGGGTTGAAACCCAGCAACAACTAGATTTCTTAAATACGTTGGGCGATCTTGAGATTCAGGGTTATTTCTTTGGGCGCCCTATGTACGAAACAGAAGCAACCGCTATGCTCGCAAACCCACGTTTTTTATGGTAAAAAGCTTCATTGCATTAACCACAAAATTAGATAGTTAAATAAATTGAAGCAAAAGACCTTAAGAAGTGCCACAGATCTTGCCAGTGCGGGTTTAATAGATGCTACTGAAGTTCCTGCGATTTCCGAAGTAGCCAAGAAATATGCGGTAGCTATCTCGCCACAATTACAAGAAATTTTAGATCGTCCTGGAATTAAGCAACAATTTGTTCCAAGTGTCGCTGAGCTTTATAATTCGCCGTCTGATCAACAAGATCCAATTGGTGATAATGCTAATTCACCGCTGAAAGGTATTATACATCGTTACCCGGATCGCTGTTTATTGCAACCGGTAAGAGTGTGTCCAGTATATTGTCGTTTTTGTTTTCGGCGCGAGACAGTTGGCCCTGGTAATGCAGCATTGACTCAAACCGAATTAGAAGCATGTTATAAATACATTGCGGAGCATCCTGCAATATGGGAAGTAATTTTATCTGGCGGCGATCCTCTAATTTTAAAGCCGCAACAATTAGCAAATATAATTATGACACTTGATCAAATTGAGCACGTCGAAATTATTCGGATCCATAGCAGAGTACCAATTTTAGATTCGGCGCGGATTGATACTGCGATGTTGCAAGCGTTAACACAACGACGCCCAATATACATCGTATTGCATATTAATCATGCTGCAGAATTTTCAGATGCTGCGATTGCAGCTATTGAACAACTTGCTAATAATGGAATTGTGTTGTTGGGGCAAACTGTTTTATTGAAAGGCATAAATGATAATGCTGCAACCTTGGGGCAATTGATGCGCACTATGGTTAAGCATCGTATCAAACCATATTACTTACACCAAGCTGATCTAGCAGCTGGTACTAGCCATTTTCGAACCACAATTGCCGCAGGTCAAAAGTTAATGGCGGCATTACGTGGTAATTATTCAGGGTTATGTCAGCCACAATATATGCTAGATATACCAGGTGGTGCTGGTAAATCGCCACTGGGGCCGACATACATTACCGAAACAGAGCAAGGCTATGTAGTAAATGACTACAATGGTGTGGCGCATAATTATAACGACACTGTTTAAATTTTGCAGACATTGCTTCAAATACCTAATTAATAGGTCGGAAGTTTGATGGCTTGTTTCTAAATATTTTTGCAAACTTATTGCTCTCCGTGCAAAGATCATTAATACTAAGCATATGCACTGAATTTTCAGTAAATTTCTGTATGCAATCAATAACTTGATGGGGGCATTTCATAAGTTGCTAGGCTGCATAAATATTTTTATTCGCGGGCTAAATACTTCAAGTTATTGAGTAGATACAAATAATAAAAGGATACACAATGTTCAAACGACTGCTGACAATGCTCATATTAGTCGGCCTAGTGTTAGGCGGCGTGTACGGCTTTAAATCATTTCAAAGTGCAATGATTAAAAAGTACATGAGTTCAATGGGGCAGATGCCACAAACTGTTTCTACCAGTATTGCTACGTTACAAAAATGGGATACAAAATTACAAGCAGTTGGTACGTTACGTGCAGTACGCGGCGTGGATGTTTCATCCGAAGTGTCAGGAATTGTTGAAGGAATATATTTTAATTCCGGTGACGAAGTACAAGCTGGGGCGTTATTAGTCAAATTGCGAGCTGATGATGAAATGGCAGCATTACAATCGTTGCAAGCTGACGTTGATCTTGCTGAGATAACTTATCAACGAGATTTAAAACAATTAAAGGAAAAATCTATTCCGCAAGCAACAGTTGATGCAGATGCAGCTAATTTAGAAAAATCCAAAGCCTTGGTTGCTGAGCAAAAAGCAAAAATTGATAAGAAATATATTCGAGCTCCATTTACAGGTAGACTAGGATTAAGCCAGATCGATTTGGGTCAATACATAAGCCCTGGTACGGTGATAGTAACCTTACAATCATTAGATCCAATTTATTTTGACTTCTATCTACCACAACAAGAACTTGCAAATATTAAAATTGGTCAGATTGTAACAGTTACCAATGATCTTTATAAAAATAAAATATTCATAGGTAAAATTTGGGCATTAAATTCCAAGGTTGATTCTACAACCAGGAATATGCAAGTACGTGCGGCGCTAGATAACCCAGATAACATTTTACTCCCAGGTATGTATGGTGTTATTACTATTGATTTAGGCCAACCAAAACAATACATAACTGTGCCGCAGACTGCAATCACATATAATCCATACGGCAATACAGTGTATGTTGTGAAAGCTGGCAAGAAGACTAAAGATAGCAAAGAAAATCTGACAGTTGAACAAAAATTTGTAACTCTTGGACCAACACGAGGTGATCAGGTTGCTGTTTTAACTGGACTACAATCTGGAGATAAAGTGGTAACAGCCGGACAGATTAAATTACAAAATGGCTCACCGATTGTAATTAACAACACAGTTACGCCTAGCAATGACAAAAACCCTAAACCGAGCGACGAATAATTAACGTATGAATTATACAGATATCTTTATTAAACGTCCGGTTCTAGCTACGGTGGTTAGCCTGATAATCTTTGTAGTTGGATTACGTGCGATTCTTTCCTTACCGGTATTACAGTACCCACGCACAGAAAATGCAGTTGTAACTGTAAGCACCACGTATTATGGAGCTGATGCTGATGTTATTGCTGGGTTTATTACTACACCATTAGAATCTGCCATTGCGCAGGCAAATGGTATCGATTATTTAACTTCAACTAGTAAAACCAGTGTTAGTATTATTACCGCAAATTTACGCTTAAACTACGATGCTAATAAATGTTTGACAGAAATAAGTACTAAGGTAGCATCAGTTAAAAATAGTTTGCCGATAGAAGCTCAAGAACCAGTAATTACGGTAGCTGTCGGAGAGACTATTGATTCCATGTATATTGGGTTTAATAGTAAGGTATTACCACCTAATAATATCACTGACTATTTATTACGGGTGGTACAGCCAAAGTTACAATCGATAGAAGGGGTGCAAACTGCAGAAATATTAGGCGCGCAAAATTTTGCGTTACGCGCTTGGTTAGATCCATTGAAACTAGCAGCTTACGATTTAACTGCAGCTGATATTAATATGGCTTTACGCGCCAATAACTATATTTCTGGCTTAGGTAATACTAAAGGACAGATGGTACAAGTAAGCTTAACAGCCTCTACCAATTTACATTCGCTAGATGAGTTTAAAGAATTAGTAATCAAGCAAAAGGGCGATGCATTAGTACGGTTACAAGATGTGGCAACTGTTACGCTAGGTGCTGATGATTACGAATCGCAAGTATCCTTTGATGGTGAAAAGGCTGTATATATTGGGATTAAAACTGCACCTGGTGCAAATTTACTAGAAGTTATCAAAAAGGTTCGTAATATTTTTCCAGAAATTGAAAAGCAGTTGCCGGAAGGTATTAATGGTAAGATTGTTTACGATGCTACTAAATTTGTAGACAGCTCCATTAATGAGGTAATCAGCACTTTAATTGAAGCTTTATTCATAGTAACATTTGTCATTTTTATTTTCTTAGCCAATATACGTTCGGTATTAATTCCGATCGTTGCTATACCGCTTTCATTAGTGGGTGCTTTCATTTTTATGCTGGCATTTGGTTTTAGTATTAATCTTTTAACATTATTAGCCTTAGTATTAGCAATTGGTTTAGTGGTAGATGATGCGATTATTGTGGTAGAAAACGTTAATCGACATTTAGAAGAAGGCAAGTCTACGTTTGATGCTGCAATTTTAGCTGCGCGTGAACTGGGCAATCCAATTATTGCTATGACAATTGTACTGCTTGCGGTGTATGTGCCAATTGGATTTCAAGGTGGTTTAACAGGGGCATTATTTACAGAATTTGCATTTACATTAGTGGGTGCTGTCACAGTTTCGGCGATTGTGGCATTAACTTTGACTCCAATGTTATGTCATCAATGGTTAAAACCGCATACTGGCGCTCCGGGATTTATCGATAGAACATTTGAGAGGTTACGTAAATCCTATCAATTACGCTTGTCGCACAGTTTGGATTACATGCCAGTTACAATTTTATTTGCGATTATAATTTTTGCAAGTATTTTTTATTTGTATGCAAATTCGAGTCAAGAGCTGGCGCCACAAGAAGATCAGGGCATAATTATTGCCTTTTCAAGCTCAGCTCCAAATTCAACTTTGCAGCAGCGACAATTATATTCAAAACAAGTATATGATATTTTTTCTAAGTATCCGGAAACAGATCATGTATTTCAGTTAGACATGCCTGGTGAATCAATTGCCGGTATGGTATTAAAACCATGGGATGAGCGAAAACGTACTGCCCAACAACTAGAGCCTATAGTTTCCCAAGATATTGCCAAGGTTGCCGGAATCCGTGCAGCAGTTTTCCAACCACCACCATTACCTGGAAGTACGGGTTTGCCGATTCAATTTGTATTGCAAACTACAGATCCCTTTATGCGCCTAAATGAAGTTGCAGATGAGTTTATGCAAACTGTACAAAAAACTGGCATGTTTATGTTCATAGATAAGGATCTAAAAATTGATAGTCCGCAAGCATCATTTGAAATTGATCGCGACAAAACTGCGCAACTAGGTTTAACTATGACGGATGTTGGAGCTGCGCTTTCTGCAATGCTAGGAGGTGGTTATGTAAATTATTTTAGTTTAGATGGCCGCTCCTATAAAGTAATACCTCAAGTGCAGCAGCAATTTCGTTTAAACATAGATCAGCTAGAAAATTATTATATACGTACCGCGTCCGGGAATGCAGTGCAACTATCTACAATAGCGCAGATCGAAATGAAAATGGTGCCACAATCTATTAACCACTTTCAACAATTAAATTCTGCTACGATTTCAGGGGTACTATTGCCAGGGGTTAGTATGGGAGAAGCGCTTGAAAAGATGAAGCAATTAGCGCAGCAAATTCTACCACAGGGCTATTCTATAGATTATGCAGGGCAATCGCGGCAATATATCAATGAGTCAAGCGGCTTTTTATTAACCTTTTTATTTGCAGTTATAATCATCTATTTAGCATTAGCTGCGCAATTTGAAAGTTTTCGTGATCCTTTTATTATTCTAGTTTCAGTACCGATGTCTATTGCTGGTGCATTGCTATTTATCTGTGTAGGGGTTGGTGGCAGTACTTTGAATATTTATACCCAGGTAGGCTTGGTAACACTAATGGGCTTAGTAAGTAAGCATGGTATTCTGATTGTAGAGTTTGCCAACGAGCTCCAGGCGCAAGGTTTAACAAAGCGCGCTGCAATTGAAGAGGCTTGTTCAGTGCGTTTAAGACCGATTTTAATGACGACCGCAGCTATGGTATTGGGTGTTGTGCCATTACTACTTGCAACAGGCGCTGGAGCTGTATCGCGCTTTGATATGGGCTTAGTCATTACCACTGGATTATCCATAGGTACTTTGTTTACCCTATTCGTGGTGCCAGCGGTTTATATGCTTATTGGCACAGATCACTCGCAATCAACATCGCCGCAATCAACATTTGATATAACCAACCAAAACAGTGTAAAATGATGCGGGGCAGTTGACATTTCTACTATGGCGGCCGTAAAGCGTTGATTTTTTGTGCTTCGCTGCTCATTTACTTGTATGTAAACTGCGCTGCGATGCTCAAAAATCAACGCTTTCTAACACGCCCTAGCGAAGTGTCAACAGCCCCTAATTATTAAATAATTCAGTTAGTTTGCAAACGTAAGGGCAATATAAGTAAATGGCAATCTCAGCACCATCGTCTAACCGCGTGTTAAGTGTATTTTCTTTAGTTATGATTAATGTGATAGCGGTAGATAGCTTACGTACTCTGCCCTTGAGCGCCAAATTTGGTGCACCATTAATCCTTTATTACATTATTCTAGCCTTGATATTTTTTATTCCGGTAGCCTTGGTAACTGCAGAGCTAGCAACTACCTGGCCCAAAAATGGCGGTATATATGTCTGGGTGCGTGAGGCTTTTGGACATAAGATTGGATTTTTGGTGATTTGGTTGCAGTGGGTATATAACTTAGTTTGGTATCCAGCAATTCTAGCCACTATAGCTTTAATTTTCTTTTACTTAGTTGATCCCGAAGCCGCTGCTAATCCTTGGCTTACAGTCTTAATTGTATTGGCAGTATTTTGGTCAGCAACTGTTGGTAATTTCTTTGGTATGGAAGTTTCGAGCTGGATTAGCGCGGTGTGCTCAATAGCTGGGACCTTAGGCCCCATGATTGGTATTATTGGTTTAGGCGCTTGGTGGTTGTATGGTGATCATGGGGTATCGCAAATAGAATTTAGTATGCAAGCAATAATTCCAAAACTTTCTGGGTTTGAAGATCTCGCCTTAATAACTACAATTATTTTTGGTCTTATGGGCTTAGAGATGTCGGCGGTACACGCTCAAGAAGTTCGTAATCCAAAAAGCGACTATCCTACTGCGCTGAAGTATTCTTGTGTAATTATTTTGGCGACACTGTTGTTTGCTTCTTTAGCAGTTGCAATTGTAGTTCCTAATAAAGAGTTGAATATTGTTACTGGAGTGGTACAGGCGTTTAATTTCTTTTTTGCGGGCCTTAACATTCCTTGGATGTTACCCGGCATAGCAGTAGCAATCATTATTGGCTCTGTAGGTAGTATTGCTGCGTGGATTATAGGCCCTACCAAGGGGCTATTAGTTGCCGCTCAAGAAGATAATTTGCCAAAGATTTTTGCAAAGACTAACTCTAAGGGTGTCCCAGTTACTATTTTGACGCTACAGGGTGTAGTTGTGTCACTACTTTCATTGTTGTACATACTACTACCAACCATTGAAACTGCGTATTTCTTATTAACGCAATTAACTGCAATTTTGGCATTATTGATGTATGTGTTGATGTTCACGGCAGCAATTTATTTACGTTATAAGAAACCGAACGTCCACCGTCCTTATAAAATCCCATTTGGTAATATCGGTATGTGGGTTGTTGCAGCAATAGGCGGGATCACTAGTTTTGTGGCGATGTGCCTTGGATTCGTGCCACCATCACAAATTATTACAGGTGATCCGATGACTTACAAACTGTTATTAGTTTTTGGTGTAATTTTGTTTTGTGCCCCGGCATTTTTCATTCACAAGCGTGCGCGCAAGTCATAAACTATTTTGACAATCTGTCGGTGCAAAGTCGAAGAATGCGCTATCCGTAGCGCAGGTCCAATTAACTTCGTTATTACTAACACTAGGGGTAAATTGAATTACAATTGATCTGCCGCCTAGGACATTGCTGTTACCAGTAACTGTTATAATGCCGTTAGTTATAGCGATACTGGATATTATATCTGAAGCGGGTGTAACAAATGGTTGGCTGCCTGCGGTATAGTCTGCATTGGCAAATGTGTAACCCTGGTTAAAATAATCGTTCTGTACTGCCAGTTTTGCTGGTGTTGCCGCTGCAACCATTAAAGCAAATTTAGCGCGAATTCGATATTTGCTGTATGAAGAAACAGCATAAACCGCAAGGATCGCTGCTATCGCAATTGTGACTAATAATTCAACTAAAGTAAATCCATTATTACGCATATTAAATCCTAATTACATGCAGCATCGCTTGCAAATTGCGGTGAGCCAGGAGTGCAGTTGGTAACTGATGTAGCCATATATTGTTGGGCCGCAGCGGGATAGCTACACGACCAGGTTATCATGCCTGAGCTTACACTTGGACTCCAAGCAACCCAGTAGGTATTGCCAAAAAAACTATCGGGGTTACCTACTACAGAAATTACTCCATTTTGGATAGTAATGCATTTTACAAGGCTAGAGTCTGCGCTGGTAAAATCAGTGGTGCCAGAATTTACTACTAAGGCATTAACGTTAATATTATTTTTTAGATACTGGCTTTCGACATAAAGCTTGGCCGGCTCAGCTAATTGCCACAGAGAGCTAATTTTGGTAGCTGTCACGTGTTGTAAATAGGCTGGAATAGACAATGCAGCTAAAATGGCTATGATAGCCACTACAGTAATCAATTCAAGCATGCTAAAAGCGCGTTGTGTTTGCATTACCTAATTATAAACCTAACCGTAAAAAACGTGGTACTATATACCTTTTTTTGATAGGACAACCTTACAATAATGATAAGTAAGTTGCTTAAATGGTTTAAAAAAGACGGGCTTAACGAAAAAATCGTACCTCGGGCAGCGCATGGTATTAGTCGTCAAAATATTAGTAAAAATGCTCTCAAGGTGCTGTATCGTCTCAACAACGCTGGCTTTAGTGCATACCTGGTCGGTGGTTGTATTCGCGACTTGCTAGTTGGTAAGCAACCCAAAGACTTTGATATAGCTACTAATGCCGAACCAGAGCAAATTCAAGAGCTTTTTAATAACTGCCGCCTAATTGGACGACGTTTTAGATTGGCTCATGTACATTTTGGCCGTGAGATAATTGAAGTTGCGACCTTTAGAGCGCAGCAATCAGAAACCACTATTCAAAGCGCACAGGGTATGATTCTGCGCCACAACGACTTTGGCACCATAGAAGAGGATGTGGTGCGGCGCGATTTTACTGCAAATGCCTTATATTACAATATCGCTGATTTTTCGCTGGTTGATTATGTAGACGCACTTGAAGATATTAAGAAACGGCGTTTGAAATTAATTGGCGACCCTGAGTTAAGATATCGTGAAGATCCGGTGCGTATGCTACGTGCAATACGTTTTGCGGTTAAATTGCAATTCCATTTGCACAGCGCAACTGCTAAACCAATTCGTAATTTGGCACCAATGTTAGCACACGTTCCAGCAGCGCGATTATTTGAAGAGTATTCAAAATTATTTTTGCAAGGTCATGCCTTTGCTACTTTCAAAATGCTTTGCGAATATAATTTATTTGAGCGCTTGTTTCCCGCTGCTGCTAAATATCTAGATGATCCGAATAATTTAAGATTTATTGAGACTGGCTTAAAAAATACTGATGTGCGTTACGCTGAAGATAAGTCAATTGCCCCGAGTTTTTTAATTGCTGTATTGTTGTGGAAAGCAGTATGTGAACGCAGCAAACAATACATAAAAGATGGAATGTTAGAATATATTGCATTTCATCAGGCGATGGATAAAATTCTAAGTGAGCAGCAGAAAGTTATGTCGATTCCGCGGCGTTATACCAGCATGGCACGAGATATGTGGGATTTACAAAATCGACTAGAACGCAAGCGTACTTCAAAAAATGCAGCACAATTATTTGGACTTGCTAAATTTAGGGCTGCCTATGATTTTTTACAATTACGCGCTTGCCTTGGTGACAAACATATTATAGATCTTGCCAATTGGTGGCGCTCTTATGTTGATGGTGATGAGGCTACGCGCGAAAAATTAACCACGCAGAATGGACAAGGTAAGCGCAAGATACGTAAGAAGTCTAAACCTAAAACAAAAACTGCTGCCTCGAATTAGATAGTGCAACAGCCCACAAGCCTTAGTATCTACATGCTATAATATGGTGATATGGATAATTAATACCTACGTTCAGGGATGAATATGTCTAAAAGTGCGATAAATATAGATACAGCCAGTGGCTTGTTATTGCTAGCAACAGCCATACTTGGATTTTTCCTTAAAAACTCGGCTTGGGAAGGTTTTTATGATTCATTTGTAAGTTTTCCAATAACTTTTGCAGTGCCTACTTTCAGTTATGCTAAGCCTCTTATTTTTTGGGTTAACGATGGCCTGATAGCAATTTTTTTCTTCTTGGTTGGTCTAGAGATGAAAAGTTATTTGTATGGGCATGGAGCAAAGCTAAAGCAGCAACTAACGTTGCCATTATCTGCAGCTATAGCTGGGGTTATGGTTCCGGCGTTAATATACACTGCATTTAATTTCAATAATCCAATCAACATGCGCGGTTGGGCTATCCCGACCGCAATCGACACGGCATTTGTGGTAGGGCTGCTGTCTTTACTTGGCGATAAAATCCCACGCGGTTTGCGCATGTTACTTATTATGCTCTCAATAATAGACGACGTTATAGCAGTCCTGATTATTGCTTTGTTTTATGCTGGTGAGCTATCACATTTTGCTGCACTTGCTTCTGCATCAATAATTGGAATTTTGGTGATGCTCAATTATTCTGGGGTTGTTAAGGCTACGCCGTATTTATTCCTAGGATTAGTATTGTGGGTTTGCGTTTTAGGCTCTGGGGTACATGCCTCTATTGCTGGAGTCTTGTTAGCTGCAACCATCCCATATGATCCGGATGAACACCATAAAAACCTGGTTGATAAATTGAAGGATCTATTTCATCCTATCGTTGGCTTTTTGATAATGCCAATTTTCGCCTTTGTGAACACTGGAATTGATCTAGATCATTTAGATTTACGCGACTTATTACAACCATTAGCATTAGGAATTATATTAGGTTTATTTATAGGTAAGCAGTTGGGTATATTTGGCATTACCTTCCTATTACATAGGTTTAAGGTATGCCGTTTACCGCATAATGTTAGCTGGCGGAAGATGTATGGCGCATCAGTATTGTGCGGTATTGGTTTCACTATGAGTCTCTTTATAGGAATCTTGGCTTTTGAAAGCGGCGGACCAGAATATAATGACCTGGTAAAAGCAGCTGTTTTTATGGCCTCAATTTGCTCTGCAGTATTGGGAATGCTAATTTTAGCTACAGCCAAATGAGTGTGCTTACAACTAGATCATATACATTTAGTTAGCCTTTTGCTAAAATAGCGCGAGTTAAATGAACTATGGTTTTGCAAAATGACTATCGATAAATCTAGCGCCTGGCTAACACTACAACAACATCAGATTGAATTAAGCCCGATTTCTCTAGCGGAGATGTTTGCTTCAAATAAACAGCGTTTTCATGAATTATCCTTTAAACATTGCGATTTGTTGTGCGATTTTTCCAAACAAAAAATCAATACGCAAACCATAAAATTACTTAGTGATTTAGCCCAAGAAGCGCAATTATCGCAATCGATTGAAGATCTCTTCAATGGTGCGCTGGTAAATAAAACGGAACAACGTGCAGCATTGCATACACAATTACGCCATCCGCAAGCGCATAAACCTGAAGTTAAACGAGTTTTAGCGCAGATGGGTAGTTTTATTGATTATTTGCATAGCAGTAAATTTACCGACATTATTGTTTTAGGTATCGGTGGCTCAGATTTAGGCCCACGCTTGGTGTGTGAAGCATTACAGCCATACAAACAGACCGATCGACGTTTGCATTTTGTAGCTAATGTTGATGGCGATACAATCAATACTTTATTACAATGTTTAAACCCCCATACTACGCTTTGTATCATTAATTCCAAAACTTTTACTACAATTGAAACTTTAGCGAATGCCAAGCTAGTTAAAAATTGGATGCAGCAGCATGTTGCAACAGTAGCGCAGCAATTAGTTGCTGTTACAGCTAATAAAAAAGCTGCGTTAGAATATGGTATTAGTCCAGATAATATCTTTGAATTTTGGGATTGGGTTGGCGGCCGTTATTCAGTTTGGTCAGCGGTTGGTTTACCAATTGCAATTGCGATAGGAATGCATAATTTTGAAAAGTTTTTAGCTGGTGCGCATGCTATGGATCAACATTTTCGTACCGCACCGTTTACCAACAACTTACCAGTTTTAATGGCGCTTGTTGGAGTATGGAATATAAATTTCAATGCGTATCATACCTTGGCAATTAAACCATATACTGATGGTCTGCAATTATTGCCTGCATACTTACAACAGTTAGAAATGGAAAGTAATGGTAAATCCGCTGCAAATAACGGCGATTTTGTAAACTATCAAACTGCGCCAGTAATTTGGGGTGGGGTTGGTTGTAATGGTCAGCATGCTTATATGCAGATGTTGCATCAAGGTACGCAAATAGTTCCAGTGGATTTCCTTGTTGCAAAAAGCAGCGTCACAGGTTCACAAGAATTACAAGATCTACTAGTAGCAAGTTGCTTAGGGCAAAGTCAGGCATTAATGCTAGGCAGAAGCGCTGCAGAAACATACAAGTTATGCAAAGGAAATCGCCCTAGTACTACAATTATGTTTGATAAAATGACCCCAGAAATTTTAGGCAGCATAATTGCGTTATATGAACATAAAGTATTTGTACAAGGTATAATTTGGCAAATTCAATCGTTTGATCAATGGGGCGTACAACTTGGTAAAGATCTAATTAAAGATGTTTTACAGATTATTGAAAAGAGAGATTTAAAAAATCTCGATGCCTCAACAGCGGGATTATTACAACATTTTTTTGAGCGCTGATTGGCGCGGTTTTTTATTTTATCGAGCGATACATAGCCTGTAATTCTTGATCGTCTGGAAATAAGCGTATAGCTTTTTCAAAATATTTGCGTAATTCTTCTTCTTTATGAATTTGTGGTGCGATTTTCAACATTTCTTGTAATGCGATATGATGATTGGGGATTTTACATAATACATAAGCAAGATCGCCCCATGCGTAGGATAATTGTTGTTGTGCAATTTTATATTTAGCATTTTGTAGGTGAAAATCTTGCATTTTGGCAATTTCAAGCGTTTTCTTTTGATTGCGGAAATCGAGGGTTTTATCATTTTTAGCAAAAGCATTCCCAGCTGCTAAATTCAAAGCAGCACAGACAATTATTAGTTGAATAACTTTATTGTGGTGTTTTTTCATGAATGTTAGTATGGCACATTACCTACATCTATGCAATTTTGTTGACAATACGTAACTTAAATCAGAAAATGCCTGGATGAAAATAGGCGTACCTAAAGAAATCAAGTCGCATGAATATAGGGTTGGATTAGTACCGCAAAGTGTGCAAACACTGGTAAACAATGGCCACCAGGTATTCGTGCAAACCGCAGCTGGCGCAGGGATTGGTGTTAGTGATCAAGATTACATTAATGCTGGCGCTGTCATATTGGCTACAGCAAATGAAATTTATGCTGTCGCAGAATTGATTATTAAAGTCAAAGAGCCACAACCTGAGGAATGTCTAAAACTTAAACCCCAGCAAATAATATTCACTTTTTTACACCTTGCAGCACTTCCTGAGTTGTCTGACTTGTTGGTTAGGTCTGGTGCAATTGCTTTCGCATATGAAACAGTGACTGACAAACATGGTAAATTGCCGCTATTAGCTCCTATGAGCGATATAGCAGGGCGAATTGCAGTCCAGGAGGGGGCACATTACCTTGAGAAGCCTTATGGCGGCCGTGGAGTTTTAATTGGTGGTGTTCCAGGTGCAGCCCCAGCAAAGGTAACGGTGCTAGGTGGTGGTGTGGTAGGTAACAGTGCGATCCAAGTTGCATTAGGCATGGGAGCTAACGTAACTGTTTTAGATAAATCTGAGACGCGGTTACAGGAATTGGCGATGATCCATGGCAGCAAGTTGCAGATCGTAACCTCTACAGCAGATAATATTGCAGCTAATGTTGTTGACGCTGATATAGTTATTGGTGGGGTACTAGTGGCGGGAGCTGCTGCCCCTAAGCTTGTTACTAAAGAAATAGTTGCTAAAATGATGCCTGGTGCTGTTATAGTGGATGTCGCGATAGACCAGGGTGGCTGCATTGAAACAAGTAGGCCAACAAACTTTTCGGATCCTATTTTTATTGAGTACGGCGTTGTGCATCAATGCGTGACTAATTTACCTGGTGCAGTGCCGCGAACTTCGGCATTTGCATTGAATAATGCGACTTTGCCATTCATTTTAGAACTGGCAAATAATGGTTACAAAAATGCATGTTTGTCTAACCCGCATTTAATGGCAGGTTTGAATATTTGTGATGGAAAAATTACTCATGAGTCTGTAGCAAAGGCATTACAACAACCTTACTTTGCTGCGGCGCAGTCATTAGTTTGAAGGAGATCGAGATGGCGATAAGCTCCGTGATAAATATCATGAGACCAGCGCCCCATAAACCGCTAATTAGTAATAAAGCGGAAGTAGATCGCGCCTATAAATATTGGCGTATTCGTATTTTCTATTCGATTTATGTTGGATACGTGTTCTTTTACTTTACGCGTAAAAGTTTTACTTTTGTAATGCCGGAGATGGTAAAAGACTTAGGATTTACGTATGCAGATCTCGGTATTTTAAGCACGGTGTTATACCTTACTTATGGCTTCAGCAAGTTCGCCAGTGGGGTTTTATCCGATCGATCTAATCCACGCTATTTTATGTCTATTGGATTGATATTAACTGGTGTATTCAATATTGTTTTTGGTATGTCGTCTTCGCTATTAATGTTGACATTAATGTGTGCCATGAACGGGATTTTCCAAGGCTGGGGGTGGCCGCCGATCACCAAGCAATTAACTTATTGGTATAGCAAAAAAGAGCGCGGTACTTGGTGGAGTATTTGTAGTACTTCGCATAATGTCGGGGGTGGTTTAATCCCAATAATTGTTGCTTATGCTGTGGCGTATAATTTTACTGATTTTTCTGGCTGGCGTTATGCAATGATGTTACCAGGTTTTACTTGCATCGCAGTGGGTTTGTTTTTAATTAATCGTTTGCGTGATGTGCCAGAATCTTTAGGTTTACCGCCGATTGAATTGTATCGTGGCGAAAGAGATGAAACTCGTCAATATACCAAAGAATGTAATGAAACCGAATTAACCGCGAAACAATTGCTATTTGATCGAGTGTTGAATAATAAGTTTGTGTGGATCATGGCATTGAGTTACTTCTTTGTTTATGTGGTTCGGACGGCGGTAAATGATTGGACCATACCATTCTTAGTTGAGCTTGGTTATGATCGAGTGCTAGCTAGTGCAAGCATTATGTGGTTTGAGATCGGTGGCTTTGTTGGCATGTTGGTAGCTGGTTGGTGTTCCGATATGTTTTTCCAAGGGCGCCGGGTGCCATTTATGTTAATGTGTGCCGTTGGTATGGCAATTACGTTATACTGTTTCGGGGATTTACCACCCGGACCAGATGGTGGCATAAAATACTGTTATACATTGATGGCTTGTATCGGTTTCTTTGTATTTGGCCCACAAATGTTAATTGGTCTTGCTGCTTCGGAATATGTAGATAAAAAGGCTGCTTGTACTGCTAACGGTTTTGTAAGTTGTTGGGCCTATGTAGGGGCAGCGGCTACTGGCTATCCACTTGGTCTTATAATAGATGTATCGTGGAATTCATATTACTGGTTGTTGGTAGTATGCAGCATAATTACATTTTTGATTTTATTGCCGTTGAGTTTCAAGAATGATCAACAGGAAACTGGAGTACATCCTTCTTGGTCCGAGGCATAATTTTAGTTGTTATTACCTAAGCGTATACCTTGCTTCTATGTCCGGCAGCAATAACTAGGATCACAGGTTCCTTATTGTCGAACTCAATCTTCCAGCCCAAGGCGCTTCTCCAAGTCCTCTAAAGAAATTCTAGGATTTCTTTCTTCTAGCCTACTAAACAGCCAAAAGGTAATCCTCTTGCTCTTCTAGGAAGTTCTGGATTGCTTTGGTTACATAATAACTTTTAGAGCGACCAGTTTTTTCAGCTAAATAAACTAGTCTAGCTTCTAAGTTTTCGGGTAATCTCACGCTTGTTGTCATATTGGTTTCTCCCGCGCCTTTATTACCAGTAAAACACATAATGCTTGTATTACAAGTATGCACAATTGGCAAGATTTTAGCTGTATGGTACACTGTGCCAGGTTTTACATGCAGAGATTAAAAATGCCTAATAATACTAATAAAATGAATGCAAACGGTGCAGCTACAACTGTACTAAAACCAGCGAATAATAACTTAGCAGCTATTGCTGGGACCTTAGCGAGTATGCGCTTTTTAGAATCACAGAATTTAAAAGCGTATTTGGGTAAAGATTATAATAAATCCGTGGTTGCATTTTCTGAAACATGTAATGCGGCTCGAAACATATCATCTGAAGTTAGAAAAAAACATGCGCTACAAAGTTTATTGAAGGCTGTTGCAGAAGGTGATGAAGAATTCGCCAAGAAAATTGTTACATCACGACCCGAATTAATACTAGTTTCAGCTGGAACGGCTACAGACCTTTCAGGTAGAGAAATTAATGGTTTAACTCCACTGCAAGCTGCAATATGTGCTGGGGATGTAGATATGGTCAGTATGATTACAGCTGTTTTGCAGCAGAAATTAGAGGATCGCAAAACCTTATGTTTTGATCCAGGAATTGAGATACATCGTCAAGTTGCAGCAATTTACCCTGACGGAATAGATGCAGTAGATGCACAGCAACAAACTAAAGCGCAAGAATTTAATAACTCCGTGCTTCTTAATATATTGAATATAATAAATGCTGCTACAGAGCAACAGGTCGAATTTGAGTTAAATAATCCGCGAGAAAACAATCCAGATAGTCCCTTGAATGTATCTTTACACAATTTTAGAGCGCAGTTTACTACTACCTCAAATGAAGAGACCATATTCAATCCTTATTACCTGCTGGCTGCATTGGAGTTTTATAGTGATCAATACGGTGCAGATAATGACACATGGAACCGAGCAGATTTATTTTGGCGGCAAATAGTTGGTTATGTACAGCGCTATTTACCAGCTTGCTATTTGCAAGCTCAAGCAGATGATGATTTTCCTATAAGAGAAACATTAACTAGGAGAGTTTTTTCAGTTGAGCATAATCCGCACGCTCAATTGAGGCTGGTTGATGGCGATCTTGATGACCTGGGCTATAGATGGGCTTACAATACGTGTGGGGGGATAACACGTGGGCCGCGACCAGGCGGTTCGCTAGAGCCGCAAACAGACAATAGTCTGCGTATTAATACTACTCGGTTCCGTAATTTAATCCTAACAAAAAAATCAGCCTTAGAGAATTTAAGCTCGCTAGCAGAAGCAGCCACTAGTTCGAGGCTTAGTTTAGGGCAGTAGGACGATTTTTTGCTATCTACTTTTTATCGGCACAAATTCACGTTGCGCATAACCGGTATACAGTTGCCGCGGCCGTGTAATTCGTAATGGCGGTGTCGATAGCATTTCATTCCAATTAGCGATCCAGCCGACAGTACGTGCTACAGCAAAAATTACAGTGTACATGTTTTTAGGAATACCTAAAGCTCGCAGTACTATTCCAGAATAAAAGTCGACGTTTGGATAGAGTTTATGTTCAATGAAATATGGATCGTGTAGTGCGATATCTTCCAATTTCATCGCTAACTTGAATATTGGATCATCTAATAAATTTAAATGCTCAAGTACATCGTGACAGGTTTTGCGCATTACTGCGGCGCGTGGATCATAATTTTTATAAATCCTATGTCCGAATCCCATTAACCTAAATGAATCATTTTTGTCTTTGGCGCGGGCAATGTATTTTGCAATATTATCTTCAGTGCCAATTTGTTCTAACATATTTAATGCTGCTTCATTGGCGCCACCATGCGCTGGGCCCCATAATGCAGAAATACCAGCAGCTATACATGCTAATGGATCAGCAGCTGAAGAACCTGCGGTGCGAACTGTTGAAGTTGAAGCATTTTGTTCATGATCGGCATGTAATATAAAAATTTGATCCATTGCTTTTGATAATAACGGATCGGGACGAAAATCTGGATTTGCTGGTAATGCAAACATCATGTTCAAGAAATTTTCAGCATAACTTAAAGTGTTTAATGGATATATATATGGTTGCCCAATGCTATATTTATATGCCATTGCTGCAAGGGTTGGAAGCTTAGCAATAAGGCGTATAGCTGCTAGATTACGATGATCTGGGTTATTGATATCTAATGAATCGTGATAAAACGCAGATAAACCACCAACTGCACCACACATAATCGACATTGGATGTGAGCTACGTGGGAAGCCTTGAAATATTGAACGTAGTTGTTCGTGCACCATGCTGTGTTGATTAATTTTTGCAATAAAATTGGCTTTTTGCGTAGCATTTGGTAATTCACCATTTAACAACAAATAACATACTTCTAAGTAATCCGCTTTTTCAACTAACTCTGAAATTAGATAGCCACGATGCAATAAGATCCCTTTATCACCATCAATATAAGTAATCTTGGATTCACAAGCTGCGGTGGACATAAAACCAGGATCAAAAGTGAAGTAACCATGTTGTCCTAATTGTTGTATGTCAATTACTGGTTGACCTAGGGTGCCTTTCTTAATAGTTAATTCAATTGGCTCTTTACCAGGTAAATTTAATATTGCTTTATCGTCAGCCATGTCGCACCCCATATACGCTAAAAAAAATTTATAACTTGCAGATACATATTTAGTTGGGACAAAAAGATGCACCTATGACTAAATATACACGATCTATTGAAAAGTTAACTGCCAGTATCAAAGATATATTTAATACACCAAATTTATCCTTGGACACCAAAGCAATTGTATTAGTTTTAGCAGCAACTATGCAATCAGATAAATTTATTGAATTTATAACACCTTTGGGCGCATTAGCAGCCATTAGAACTACATTATTAGAAATTAATAATATGCGTTGCAAATATGGAGATTTATATAGAGATTATATTATTCTTAGTGCATTGAAACAGACGCAACATGATATTAATAGCGATGAGCTACAACGATTTATTAGTGATGTTAGTGGTAGCGCTATCAAACAATCCACAGATAGCTTAACCCCAGCCTTAAGTTTAACTGAGTTGGAAGCACAAAAAAATTGGCAAGAGCATGTTGATCCTAGAACTTTTATTGACACGCAACACAAGGTTGCAAGCTTTTTAATTGAAAATTTGGCAAATAATAGTAAAGATCATACACAAACAATAACTGATGCATATTTACATTGTAGATGTCAAGAAAAGCCATTAGTAGCATATTATGCAGTAATTTATGTGATGGCAGATATACTAATAGCAGGTGGCTTAGATCAGAAATATGCATTGTTATATAGTTATAAATTGGCAAGAAAAGCATTGGATAGATTTATTCAAAATCCAGGCAAAAATAGTATTTTACATTCATTTAATTCGATTGCTTGATTGGGAAGTTTTATAACTATTGTGGCTTGTTGAAACCACAAGGGCATGCTAAATTTATGAATATACTTAAGGATGAGTTATGCGCCCGCAACCAGTGTACTTAAATCTATTTGCCTTAAAATTTCCAGTTACTGCGATTGCTTCGATATTACATCGGGTTTCTGGGATACTGTTGTTTTTGTTAATCCCATACTTCTTGGTGTTATTAGATCGCTTACATGTAAATAGTAATCTAATACTTATTGTGGAGCCGCCCAATAATTACTACATAGAAAAGTTTTTTTGGTGGTTAGGCTTATCTGCGCTTTCTTATCATTTCTTAGCTGGTTTTAGGCATATTGTCATGGATCTTGGTATAGGTGAATCTAAGGCTATGGCACGGATTTCTGCATATATTGTGATCGTTATTAGTGTTTTACTAAGTATATTGATAGGTGCGCGCTTATGTTAAAGTCTGCAACTTCTTCGGGGCGTGGCGGGTTACAAGATTGGTTAATACAACGTATTAGCGCAATTCTATTAAGTATCTATATTCTATTTTTAATAAGCTTTTTAGTGTTTCATCCAATTAATGATTATTTAGCTTGGCATAATTTATTTGCCAAAGGTGGGGTTAAATTTGCCACTTTTATAGCATTGCTTTGTTTATTAGCACATAGCTGGATTGGAATTTGGACAGTACTTACCGATTACTTGCACAATGTTTGGATCCGTTTGTGTTTGCAGATATTTATTGCAGTGTTATTGTTGTTATATTTGATCTGGGGTATCCAGATTTTGTGGAGATAATTGGTTGTAATGGAAATTTCAGAGCGTAAATTTGATGTAGTTATTATTGGAGCAGGCGGCGCTGGAATGCGCGCTGCATTGCAATTATCTAATAAAAACCGCAACGTTGCTGTAGTTTCCAAAGTATTTCCCACGCGGTCACATACGGTGTCTGCGCAAGGCGGTATAACTGCAGCGTTGGGTAATGTTAGCGAAGATCATTGGCAATGGCATATGTTTGATACTGTAAAAGGATCAGACTTTCTAGGGGATCAGGCATCAATTGAGTATATGTGCAAAATGGGACCTGAGGTTGTCTATGAATTAGAGCATATGGGTTTGCCATTTTCGCGTTTAGATAACGGTAAAATTTATCAGCGCGCATTTGGTGGTCAATCGAAAGATTACGGCAAGGGCGGCCAAGCAATTCGAACTTCTGCAGCAGCAGATCGCACCGGACATGCATTATTACATACTCTCTATCAACAAAATCTAGCTGCTAATACCATGTTTTTTAACGAGTGGTATGCTATTGATTTAGTGAAAGATATTAATGATCGCATTGCTGGGGTTGTAATTTTATGCATTGAAACAGGCCAATTATTGTATTTGCGAGCGGCTGCAGTTATTTTAGCTACTGGCGGTGCTGGGCAGATTTATCAATCTACTACCAATGCATTTATAAATACTGGCGATGGTATGGGAATAGTGATGCGTGCTGGCTTCCCATTACAAGACATGGAAATGTGGCAATTCCATCCAACCGGATTGTTAGGTGCCGGCGTTTTAATGAGTGAAAGCTGTCGTGGCGAGGGCGGTTATTTAGTAAATAAAAATGGTGAGCGCTTTATGGAGCGGTATGCTCCAAATGCTAAAGACTTAGCTTCCCGTGACGTTGTCGCACGTGCAATTACTATGGAGATCCGTGAAGGTAGAGGATTTGGTACCGAATACCCTTACGTGCACCTTAAATTAGAACACTTAGGCGCTGAGAAGATTAAGAGTAAGTTACCAGGTATTCGTGAATTATCTATGACATTTGCCAATGTAGATCCAGTTTTAGCACCAATACCGATCGTTCCAACTTGCCATTATGTTATGGGTGGCATTCCTACTAATACGCAGACTCAGGTATTAACTTTAGATTCACAGGGTAAAGATAAAATCATCCCGGGCTTATTTGCGATAGGAGAATGCGCTTGCGTTTCAGTACATGGTGCTAATCGTTTGGGTGGTAATTCACTACTTGACTTAGTAGTCTTTGGTAGAGCTGCAGGTGATCATGTTGCAGATGAACTTACCGCTGGCTTAGAGTTAGGCGCAGTAACCCAAGATGCAATTAACCAAGCAGCAAGTCGCTACGAAATATGGAATACACGCAAAGGTAAGTATTCAGTCAGTGAAATTCGCAAAACGCTCCGTGCAACCATGCAACAAGATTTTGGTGTATTTCGCGATGGCCCCAATATGCTAAAAGGCCTTGAGAAGCTCAAAGAATTGCGCAATAATTTGCAGCAGGCAACTTTATCAGATACTAGCAATACTTTTAATACTGCAAGAGTCGAAGCTTTAGAGCTTGATAATTTAATAGCTGTAGCTTTAGCAACAGCATTATCCGCACTAGCCCGAACCGAAAGTCGTGGTGCGCATGCCAGGGAAGATTATCCAAACCGTGATGATGTTAACTGGATCAAACATACTTTAGCGTTTCCAGATGATCAATTAAAATATCGTCCAGTAAATATGCAACCATTAACTGTATCAGCCTTTACCCCTGTAGAGAGACATTATTAACTATGAAATTTTCGATCTATAGATATAATCCAGAAACCGATGCAAAACCTAGTATGCGGCAATATGAATTAGATACCAAAAAATGCGATGGGGTGATGTTATTAGATGCTTTAATTTATTTAAAAGAAACTCAAGATGAAACGCTATCATTTCGCAGATCTTGTGGTGAAGGTGTCTGTGGTTCAGATGCTATGAATATAAATGGTAAAAATGGCTTAGCTTGTATAACTCCATTAGCTACCCTAGATGAGGATGTGACTCTAAGACCATTGCCTGGCATGCCAGTAATTCGCGATTTAATTGTGGACCTAACAAACTTTTTCAAACAATATGCCAGGGTCAAGCCATTTTTAATTAACAATGGTCCAACACCTGCGATTGAGCGGTTACAAAGTCCAGAGCAACGAGCGTTACTAGATGGGTTATATGAATGTATTTTGTGTGGTTGTTGCTCAAGCTCATGTCCGTCCTTTTGGTGGAATCCTGAAAAATTCTTAGGTCCAGCAGCTGCATTACAAGCTGCCCGCTTTATTGAAGATAGTCGAGACGATGCCACTCAACAG
>JAGVLG010000025.1 GCA_020054325.1 Gammaproteobacteria bacterium | reverse complement strand
CGCAGCTTATATTGAACTGGCGCAACGCTATAAAATCCCAATAGCTACCCTAGATGCCAATTTAATGATATGCGCCAAGAAACTCAATATGTTGTTATATTAATTTAAGCTATGTTAGGGGCTGCTGCCATGTAGTTATGGCCACCATAGCGTAAATGTCAAACAGTCCCTAACTAACAATAGCTCGATCATACTGCTATATTTGTAGCTTAGGTTTAATAGGTTTAGCATTTGGTGCTCTTTGTAAAATTTGTTGTAGCACTGAATTGCTAATATGGCCTACTATTATTTCTCTTAGGTTATTTAATTCTGCTGATAATCGCAGATCCTCTTTTCTTGTAATACTACAATAATTTAAATCTAGCATTTCAAGCGCTGGCGAACGATTTAAAAACTGCCCTAATACATTACCGCTGATGGCAGAATATGATAAATTTAGTTTTGCTAGTTTATCCAGGCTTAAATTTGAAGGCAATATCAGCGGGATATAATCTTCATCTACTTCCGATGCTATGAAATTTATCTCTGCCAAATTAGGTGCCCCCCTAATTAACCTAGATAACGTACTAGGAGCAAATAACCCTCTGTTAGCACTGCAAAATGAAGTGAAAGGTGTTTGGCATGTAAGGGTCTCAAGTTTAGGCATTTTTATTGTTCTAATTTTAAGACGACGGAAATTTACATCTGCAGTTAGTGTAAGTTTTTCGATTATTGCTCTATCTACCATGGATTGGTTGCGTGAAGGATTAATTAAATCTTTATTTAAGCCACCAGAAAAGAATAATGGTAGCTCAGATTGAAAATTGCTAATTCGTTCTAAAGCATAATTTAAGGTTGGTTTAAATTTAAATAATAATGGCATTTCTTGTTCCTAATAATAATTGTTATGACTTAAATGACGTTAACAATTTTGCTTCAAGAAATTTCTATTTTCTACCGTAGTTTTTACGGTATTTGAATACCTGTTTTATCTAGCAAAGCCTCTTTCAGATCAAATTAAGTTATTTGACTTTCGATATTTCTATTAGCTTTTAGAATCCCGCCCCTCACCATAAAGTAATTCTAGCAACTAACATGGGTTCTTAATAGACGGAAATATCTAACTTGAGCTTACAACCTAGCCACAACCCTTGCATTTTGGGTGAAATTTTGTTAAAAAGACACCCTTTATAGCAAAAAATTTATTAAGTCAGGAGAGCGGTATGTCCAGGGTATGTCAAGTTACTGGAAAGCGCCCGATGGTGGGATACAATGTGTCGCACTCGAAGCGCCACACAAAGCGACGTTTCCTACCAAATTTACATTCGCATCGGTTTTGGGTGCCTAGTCAGAAGCGTTTTGTTAAGTTAATGGTGTCAAGCAAAGGCTTGCGCACTATAGATAAGGTCGGGATTGAAGTAGTAATTGCTGATCTACTTGCTCGTGGTGAGAAGGTTTAAGGGGAACTATTATGGCATCAAAAAAGAAAAAGATTACACTGGTTCGCCTAGTATCGACAGCTTCACCGTATTTCTATACCACTAAGAAAAACCCTCGTATGGAAGGTGGTTATAATGGCACTGGTAAACTTAGATTACGTAAGTATGACCCTGTGACACGTAAACATGAATGGTTTGAAGAAAAGAAAATCAAGTAATCCTAGTTATAGATAAAGGCGGGGCAACCCGCCTTTTTTATTGGCCATGCTTTGTGGCATAGTTTACTATAATAATTGGTACAAGATATTTTTATTCCTGCCTTAGAGGGCAATATGAAGCTGCAATGGGTAAAAAAGCATATCCCTAAATTTAAAAAATCCGATCACAAATACTTACGTCGTTTTGGTCAAGCAATTCATCATCCTGAGTTATGGCACTTAACCCGGCATTCTGTTGCAGCTGGGGCAGCGGCAGGATTCTTGGTTGCCTTTATTCCACTGCCAATCCAAACTATTGGCGCAATAACGTTTGCAATCTTATTCCGTGGTAATGTAGTTATAGCTATAGCTACTACGTTAATTAGTAATCCATTTACACTCATCCCAATTAATTATTTTATTTATAAAGTGGGACAATTTATTACTGGCAACGCGGCTCCGTTCGAGGGTTTAGAGTATTTCCAATTTCATGATCAAGATTCTTTAACTGGATATTTTACCCAATTTGTTGAATGGAGTAAAAGTCTAGGAAAATCGATTTTGGTTGGCATACCAGTAGTTTCTATCTGCGCTGCTCTTGGTAGCTATTTGATAATTAATATTTTTTGGAAATTGATAGACTCACTGTTTCATCTAGAAAAGATTCGGTTCAAAAAGAAATAAAAAAGCAGTTCACGCTGGACTATTCAACGGGAACTGCTTTAGAAAAACTATCTAGATGGCAATGCGTTTGACACAGTATAACTTTGTAAATATGTTACAAAATCCTGTAAACACTTAATACCGGTAGATTCGGCCTGCTTACACCAATCTTGTAATGCATCCATAAGTTCTTTTTGAGTTGCAGTGGTTTTTGCCCAGATATCCTGTAATTTTTTACGGAATTGATAGGCAACTTTTAACTGCTGTGTTCGGGCAAGGAACAACTCTAAGCGCTTACGTCCAGCTTCATCGACTAATGAATCTTCACGGATCAAATTAGTTTTGATGTGATTTAACGCTTCAACATCAGCAACCCGATCTTTTTCTTGATCAAAAATAGGCATTATCACCTTCTTAGAATATTGCGCCATTAGTTGAAACCTGCCAACAATAACGGCACTTACCGTTTCACTATCAACGCTATGTTTACCTGGAACTAATTTGCTTACTGGCGGCAAACGCTTTACATGGGCTAAGCCAAGCAATGATAACGTTTTAATATATAGCCAACCGATATCAAATTCCCACCATTTAATAGAAAGTTTGGCAGAAGTTGGGTAAGTATGATGATTATTGTGCAACTCCTCGCCACCAATCAAAATACCCCATGGCACAATATTAGTAGCTGCATCTGGACACTCAAAATTTCTATATCCTACATAGTGCCCAACGCCATTGATTATTCCGGCAGCAAAAAATGGGATCCACATCATTTGCACTGCCCAAACAGTTATACCTGGAATGCCCAATAAAAAAGTATTCAAGGCTAGCGTAATTAAATAGCCCTTTCCTGAATGTTTAGAATACACATTGCGCTCTAACCAATCATCAGGAGTTCCTTTCCCATAACGATCCAGTGTTTCTTGATTTTTAGCCTCAGCCTTATATAATTCAGCACCTTCAAATAATACCTGACGAATACCTAAAATTTGCGGACTATGTGGATCTTCTGCAGTTTCGCATTTAGCATGGTGCTTTCGATGAATTGCCGCCCAAGCTTTGGTTTGCATACCGGTCGTTAACCACAACCAGGCACGAAAAAAGTGGCTTATTGCCGGGTGTAATTCTAACGCTCGATGTGCTTGGCAACGGTGCAGGAATATAGTAACCGCTGCAATAGTGATATGAGTACATACTAAGGCATAAACAACCACGCCCCACCAAGGTAAATCTAAATAGCCATAAAGATGCATAAAGTCACTCCATAGTTAGACACCGTACACTTAGGTGCTTTTATAAGATATTGTAGCATAATGCCATCAACTGCAACATAGGTAATTCACTCAGCTCAGCTACTAATTACTAATGAAATTCGGGATCTTTGCAAACTAAGCACTAGTCTGTAATTATGCTTGTAGGGAAATAACATGAATAGTAAATATATTTTAGCAGACAAACTTAGTTATGTAATTAATTCCAAAACTATTCTGAATAGCGTCGATTTAGCTATCGCAGAAGGTGATTGCGTTGCTCTTGTAGGTGCTAATGGTTGCGGCAAAACAACTCTTATAAAATTGCTTTGCGGCCTACTCCAACCAGCAACCGGATCATTACATATCGCAAACTTATCGCACCAAAATCCAGCACACAGAATATTGCTTAAACAGCTCTTTGGTTTCGCACCAGATCAGCCACCACTGTATCCAAACGATACGGTGTATTCATACCTGTTGTTTAAGGCACAATTATATCTTATACCGAAAACTGAAATTCCTACGCGTATCACGACTTTATTAGAGCGCTTTGCTCTAAGCGAATATCGTAATAACCGTTTACATACTTTATCGAAAGGAACGCAGCAACGGGTAAATTTAGCGCAAGCTTTAATCCATAAACCAAAAATTTTAATTATGGATGAACCAAGCAATGCGCTCGATCCAGAACAATTAGCAAATTTTTGCGATTTAATTAAAACTTTACGACAAGAACAAATTACAATTTTAATTGCCAGCCATGATTACAATGATATGATCCCTTTATGTGACTATATGCTTCGTATCAACGCAGGACAAATTAACAAGATCCCTACCCCTTTACAGAAAGCAGCAGCAGAGATAACACATGATCAATTCGATTATACAACATGAATTACGTCAAGTAATACTATCACGTAAGTCTTGGTTTTGCTTTGCTTTATTGCAGACTATCTTGGGTTGCATTTTCAATTGGCTTGTTTCTAAGTATTTACAAAATTTAACCATGCTCGATGGAAAATATGGCGTTACCGAAGAAATCATTCATCCATATTATGCTTGGTTTTGCTTGTTAGTATTACTATTTGTACCAATGATTACCACCCAAAGTATTTGTGGCGAAAAAGTCAATAAAACTTTGGTAAATTATCGAATAGCACCAATTAGTGCCGCACAGTTCATGTTGGGCAAATTTTTGGCAATTAATGTGATCCTTAGTGTAATGTTAATTACCATTAGCCTAGCGCCACTAAGCATTATGCTTAGTGCCAAATTAGATTGGGGGCAATTTTTAACTAGCATTTTAGGAGCATACCTGCTTTTAAACGCAGCTTTTGCAATAGGCTTAGCCTGCTCTACCTTTATGAACAATATTGCAAGAAGTAATATCGTAATCTTTTTTATACTTTTAATGTTTGTACTGTTCGAATGGGCTGCAGAATACGCTGGCTCTCACGCGATATTTCTACAAAGCTTTGGATTGTTAGTACCACTTAAAAGCTTTTTAGCAGGGATAATTAACGTCAAGCATACTGCTTATTATTTAACGATAATTTTAAGTTTTATATGTCTCGCCGCTTGGCGTTATAATAAAGGGGTCGACGATGTATAAAAAAATATTTTTAACCTTGACCTTAATTATCCTAATTGGATTAAGCTGCACTACACTTTCTAACAATCTTTATTGGGACTTATCGCAAAACAAAATTAATAGTTTGAGCGATACTACAAAAAATTTAATCAAATCGCTCGATTCAAATTTAGTTATAGAAGTTTATAGCCCTAAGGCGGCATTTTTAACTTATTGCCATAATATTTTAGGAAAATACGCACATCAATCCAAAAAAGTGAAATTGGTACTAAAACAAGCTCTTCTAGATCCACAGCAAGCTACTAAATTAAAGGTTCAGAGTGAACATAATTTGGTAGTAACTTACCAAAAACAACAGCAAGGAATAGATATAAAGCCCGCGGATTTGACTGAAGAAAACATTAGCAATTTAATATTGCGCGCTACAGTTAAACCCAATACTTGGGCAGCATTTTTAAGTGGTCATCAGGAAGCAGATCCATTCGCTACAGATCTATTTGGTTTAAGCGCCTTTGCTAAAATTATTAAAGATCATGGCTTTCAAATTGCAAGTTTGAACCTAATTGAACAGCAACAAATTCCAGCAAACACTGATACAATTATCGTAGTAAACCCACAAATTGAATTACTTTCTTTAGAAAAAGGCTTGTTGCATAAATTTTTAGAAAATGGCGGAAAGTTATTATGGTTTACTGAACCTGACTCCCCTGCTACTTCATTTATACAGAGCGAATTTGGCATTAATGTTACTCCTGGGGTGGTAGTTGATCCTAACAGTCTTAAATTAGGTAGCCCACACCCAGCAATAAAGATTATTGCCTCTTATCCAGAACATACGATCACCAAAAACATTAAAGCTGCTGTTATAATGCCCTGGTCTGCTAATTTGCATATTAATGATAATATCAATGCTTGGCAAAGTAAAAATTTAATAACTACTGGCGCACAAACCTGGACTTATACTGGATCCGAAACAGAAAATATCAAAAATTTACAAAAGCATAAGGGACAACAGGGACCATTAACGCTTGGCATAGCATTAAACCGAAATCATGACAACACTGTACAAAACGCTGTATTAATTGCAGATAGTAGCTTTATTTTAAATAAATACTTATCTTTATATTCCAATGCACAGTTTGCAAGTAATATGCTGAGCTGGCTACAAAGCTCACAGCAAACATTAGCGTTTAATGCGGTACATGCGAGGGATTTAAGCTTTGCTCCTACGCATCTGCATTTGCTTATGATCCGTTATGGGTTTGCGATTTTCTTACCACTATTGCTGCTGGGTACTGGGTATTTTATTACGATGCGCCCAAGGTCGTAATTTCATCCAATAGATTATTCTTCTGGTAAATGAATGTGTGTATCGTATTTAATCCGATTTAAGCAAAAACTGCTTCGAAATGCTTTAATGTTTGCTTCATTTGCTAATACACGTCTTGCAAACTCATTATACTCAATCATGTCCGCAACATTAATAATCAAAATATAATCAGTATCTCCAGAAACAAAATAACATTGCAACACTTCCGGCTGATCAAGCATTTTACGTTCAAAATGTGAAAGTAAATCTTCTCGCTGTTTCTCTAAAGTAACATTTACAAATACAATTAATCGTTGCCCTACTTTGAACGGATCGACTAATGCTACATTGCGTACTATTACTCCTAACTCTTGTAACCGCTTAACGCGTTTAAAACAAGGTGGTGCAGACAAGCTAACTTTCTCAGCAAGGGCTAAATTTGTAATTAGGTTGTCCTTTTGCAGTATATTAAGGATTTTACAATCTATGTTGTCTAACTTATATTCGGTTTGATTAGCTTCTTCAATATTCTTCTTTTTCATTTATTTCTCTTTTAATCAAAAAACCATTATATATCGAAATAATTTTTAAAAAAATAAGAAATTTATTTTTCTTTATTTCTTGGTACCCTTAAACATCGTAATTTAACATGGGTAAAAAAAATGAACGAATTAGAGCTTCACACATTATTGGCAGGAATCAGTGAGGGGACGATTCATACGATTGATTTGTCAAATACGTTTATAACAGCTCCTCAAATTTACATGATTACAAGAGCCTTACAGGGTAATACAAGCGTTGTAGTTTTAAATTTAAGCAATCAAAGCATCGATATACATACTGCAAGAGAGCTTGAAAATATGCTTCGCAATAACTCAACTATCCAAGAGATGCTGTTGAATCAATGTAAACTTGGCCCGGGAGGGATTGGACATATTGCAGATGGCTTGCGTTATAATAAAGGGCTAAAAAAATTAGAGCTAATCAATAATATGCCTGGAAACGTGTGGTATCCGTATATTTCTGATCGTTTAGAGGGAGCAATATCCTTTAATACCTGCCTAGAGCATCTTAACCTTTCAGAAAATAACATTGATTGCGAAGCTGTTAACGCATTAGTAGGAGCTCGTCTGCGCAATTCAGCAAGCGCATTAAAAACCATCGTTTTACTCAAAAATTCGATTGGGGAAAATGGCAAAAAAGCATTACATTCTCTAGAAAAACATGACGTTGTTGTGGTGCTTGATGAAAAACCAGGTAGAAAATTTCTTTTATGACAAAAACTATGAATAATTTTTGCAAAACCATGTAAGTTACCAACCTCAATAGCAACACTTTGCTTAAGCAAGCAAATAGTTTTAATATATACCTTGTAAATGTGTTTTTATTTCGTGGGTGCATGGAGAGTTTTATGTCAGAGCAAGATGGAAAGCCAAAGGTAACCAAATTCAAAAAGCGCCCGCATCGTCCTTGGAAAACTTCATTATTGGAAACTACTGTTAATGAAGCCGATGGTATAGAGAGCGAAGCTGAAGAAGTTGAATTTAGCCTGGACACCAGCGACGCCGCGACCACCACATCAGATTCAATTTTTTCAGATTTCTCTTTTAATATTGCCCAAGAAGAAACCTCTCTTCCAGAACTAAGCCCATCACTTCAATCCACATTTAGTCAGTTAGCAGCAATAGCTATTGACAATGACTCGCATACCGATTTAAAAGCAGCAATTAAAACTAGCGAAGAAAAAAAATCTGAGTTAATACAACAAATCACTGATAAAGGTAAAAGTCCGGTATCTCTGGGTGGTTTTTTTAGGCCACAACAACTTACGACATCTGAAGACACTCAAAGTACTCGTAAAATGAATTTCCTACTTTCAGATTTGAAGAATAAAGAACAAGAGCTAAAGACTTTAACTGATAATCTGAAGGTTACCGAAGCAATAGAGCGTTGCGAACAGGCTGAGTTAAATCGCCGCGCTGAAGAACAACGGCGTATTGCTGCTGAAAATCGCATGCGCCAAGCAATTGAACAAGCACACAGTGCTGCCGAGCAATGTCGTTTAGCTATGGAACAAGCCAATCAAGCTGCAATAGCCCATCGCGAAGAAGAGCAGTTACGTAAACTAGCCGAAGATCAAGTTAATGATTATAAAATTCGCCTAAACACCGCAGAATTAGCGTTACACAACGAGCGCAACGCTAAGATCGCTGCAGATCAAATAGCGCAACAAGCCTTACGCCAAACAGAAGAAGCCAATGCAACCGCAAAGCGTCAAATTGATGAGGCACATGTTAAAGTTGCTGAGTTAACTCAACATAACGAAGAATTAAAACGTCAAATTCTCGAACTTGAAGCAAACTTTAAGGATGCGAACTCCTCGTTAATTTATACTAAGCAAAAATTAGAAGAGTTAACTGCACAACGTGATAAGCTCAAATCAATAATTGAAGCTGAGCAAGAGCTGCGCCGTGTAGCTGAACGCAGTGCTGAAGAAGCCACTAAACGGGCGGAACAGGCTGAAAAAGCTTGTGAATTTGAGGCTGAGCAACGTAAGATAACTGACGCAAGAGCCAAACGTGCCATGGAGCATGCAAGTCGTACTGTTATGCACCTGTTGAATGCTCCGGTAGATAACGAATATAATATGCGCGTCCCACAAGATGGGCAGCCCGTAGAGAAGTTAAAAATCAAAGTACCTGCTGAAACCACTAAAAAGGAATATATTCCCAGCGACGATGATTACAGTTTTTAAGCATAGGAAGTTTGTATGCCCGAATTACCAGAAGTAGAAACCACACGCCGTGGTATTGAGCCACATATTCTAAATCAAAAAATCTCACAGGTTATTATTCGCGCTCCTAAATTACGCTGGCCAATCCCCAAAAGTATTGCCAAAGAACTTCCAGGGCAAAAAGTTATTTCCATAGAACGACGCGCTAAGTATTTATTAATCAAATTTAAAACCGGCACCCTAATTATGCATTTAGGAATGTCAGGACGGCTACAGACCTTAACTGCACAAACTACACCACAAAAACATGATCATGTCGATATTTTATTTTCTAACGGCAATTGTTTGCGTTATACCGATCCACGACGCTTTGGTTCAATTTTATGGACTACCGATGCACCATTACAACACGAATTATTAGCTGAATTAGGACCAGAGCCATTTGATGCAGCATTTACCGGAAAATATTTATTAGAAAAAGCACATAAAAAATCGATAGCGGTTAAAAAATTTATAATGGATGCCAAAATCGTAGTTGGGGTTGGTAATATTTATGCTAGCGAAGCCCTATTTGCTGCGGCACTACATCCAACACGCTCTGTAAAAACCATAACTCTGGCTGAATGGTTAACCTTAGTGCAACATATTCAACGCATTTTAAAACAAGCAATTAAAAAAGGTGGCACAACGTTAAAAGACTTTTTAGATACCTCTGGGAAGCCTGGTTATTTCAGCCAAAAGTTACAAGCCTATGGCAGAGATGGCGAGTCTTGTGTACGCTGTGACTCTGGCGTTATTGAATCACTAGTAATCGGACAGCGTAATACGTTTTTTTGTAGTAATTGTCAGTTGTAATAGGCGAGGAAAAGAATGTTTTCATATATACCAAAAAAGATAGAACAAGAAACTAGAATAACTAAAGAAGCTGTTGATCCTACAGCGCAGCAAATTGTAGATAGCTTTCATGAGACATCACAGCAATTGTATGCCGGTGTGCGTAAAACAGAAGAAGTAGACAACTCTAAGCTTATTACAGATATTATTGCAAAACTCGAAGCAAATCCAGAGTTGTTAAGTAAAATAGTAGAACGACCAGACTTTCGATTTTCTAATCGCTCTCCTTCAGATCCTTTATATTTGCAAGTACGCAACATAATATTAGTACCAAACATTTTTGAAAACCGGGTTGTGCAAGTTTCAAATATATATGATGATAAAATTTGGGAATGGTTCCAATCTAACCCAGCTGCTTTCACATTTGACGCAAGATTTTTTTCCGCAGAAGAGAATCGCAACTTAGCGCAAATAATCCGCAATAGTGGTGTAATAACCAGGGTAACCATTTCTGAAATGATTGCTGTATTACAAGGGTTATCTAGCAAACATGGCCATAAAATTATTAAAAATTTAGGGGATTTGTTTTTATATACTTTACACTATGAACCATATTGTGTTAGCGATCAAGAATTAATATTGATGGTTGATTATATTAACGTTTTACGACAATCAGGCCTAATTAGCGAGCATGCAATTATTGATGTTCGCAACAAATATAAAGAAAATCCTGAATTCAAAAATATATTTAAATCATTGGAAGAATTATATGCTGAAGAAATATCTAAGGAGTTATCTGCAGAAAATTTAAACTTAGATTTTCTACAGCAACTAGCTGATCTGTCTTGTTTTTTAATAAGTGATACAAGAACGTTACAGCATCTGAAAATTCTAGCTAGCGTAATGCTAGAGCAATTATGCAACTATATTGACAACCTTGCTAAAACCGCTGCAGAGCCTTTAAAAAGAATGCTGTTATTAATTAATGCCAATTTGCATTTAATCGCTGATGTAAGCTTAGCTAAACGCTGCGAAGAAACTTTACTACAGCACCTGCAACTATGTTTGGATCCTAATGACAAAGAGAATTGGTATGCTGAATTTAGAGTGCTATTTGAAGGCTATAAACTACAAAGAGAGCCGCGTGATGAGTACAGTTCTAAACTCGCTGAATGTATCGCAATACGTTACTCGCTAAATGATGGAGCATTACCCGAAATTAAGCAAAAGTTGATTACGGCTAATGATTACGGGGCTTTTATAAACGATATCGCAACTTCAGCAGAAATTGGCTCTGCCGCAGCGAATCCGCCACGCAAAAGACTACGTGGTTGATTCTGGCTTGAGTTTTGCCAATAATTGCTCTTTGGTTTCGATCCAATTTGGATCTTGCGGTATGCATGCAACTGGACAAACTACTTGACATTGTGGCTCATCAAAATGCCCAACGCATTCGGTACACTTTAGTGGGTCAATTACATAGTAATCTGGACCAGGAGAAATTGCTTGGTTTGGGCAGACTGGCTCGCAAACATCACAATTAATACATTCATCGGTAATCATTAACGCCATTTGACGCTCTGTAATGCTTGAACAGCTTCTGGAGCTACAAATTTGCTAATGTCACCGCCCATTTGTGCAATTTCCTTTACCAAGGTAGATGAAACGAATGCATATTTTTCTGTTGGTGGGATGAAAACAGTTTCCAAAGTTTCAGAAATACTACGATTCATATTGGCAAGTTGTAATTCATATTCAAAATCACTGGTAATACGCACACCACGCACGATTACATTAGCGCCGTTTTCTGCAGCAAAAGTTGCTAATAAATTACTAAAACCCTTAACTTGAATATTCTTATGATTTTTGAAAACGGCTTCAATAATTGCTACGCGCTGTTGCAAGTTCAGTAAAGGTTTCTTACGTTCATTAACTGCAACTGCAATTATTAATCTATCGAAAAGTTTCGCGGCCCTATCAATTAAATCTTGGTGGCCATAGGTTAGCGGATCAAAGGTTCCTGGGAATAAAGCAACTTGTGTCATACTTGCACCATTTGTGTTTGATCATGATAACTAGGACTAAATCTTCTTACTGCATCTAAAACTACTTCTAAATTTTTTGGATCAACATCAGCAGGGATCCCATGGCCTAAATTAAAAATATGTCCACTGCCATGCCCATAACTATCTAATACTTGCCGTACTGCTGCAGTAATAACCTTAGGCTCAGCATATAATACACATGGATCTAAATTACCCTGCAAAGCAACTTTATCTCCAACCAAGGCTCTAGCGGCAGCTAAGTCTGCGGCCCAGTCTAAACCAATTGCATTGCATCCAGTAGCTGCAATGTCAGATATGCATCTCCCACCATTCTTGGTGAATAGTATTATCGGAATATCTTTATTAAATTTGCGTAAATTAGTAACTACGGTATGCATGTAATTTAGGGAAAATTCTAAATATGACGGATCTGCTAAAATACCACCCCAGGTATCAAATAACATAACCACATCAACTCCCGCATTGATTTGCATTTGCAGGGTTGCTGTTATTTGTTGCGCTAAATGCGCTAACAACTTGTGCATTGTTTGTGGTTCTTTATACATCAAACCGCGAATTTTATTAAACTGCTTTGAAGTCTGCCCTTCAACCATGTAAGTAGCTAAAGTCCATGGGCTACCAGTAAATCCAATTAATGGCACAGCCCTATCTAATTCTTTGACTACCAATCGAATTGCTTCATCTAAATATGCTAAATCTTCTAACGGTGTAATTTCTTTTAAATTGGTAACATCAGCAGCACCAGCAATTACTTTAGAAAATTTTGGCCCTTCATCAGCAACAAAACTTAAGCCTTGCCCCATTGCATCTGGAATAATCAGGATATCTGAAAAGATTATTGCTGCATCAAGCTGGAATTTTTTAATCGGTAATAAAGTAGCTGCGCAAGCCAATTCTGGCGTCTTGCATAAATTTAAGAAGTTCCCCGCTTGACTGCGAATTGCTTGATATTCCGATAAATACCTACCGGCCTGACGCATGATCCAAACAGGAGTGCGATCTACTGCTTCGCGGCGTAATGCCTTTAAGAATCGCGCATTTTTTAATGGTAGCATATTATTTCTTCTTATTGATGGTACGCTGCACGCTGCTCATTTCGCGAGGCCAAGGCTGCGCTAATTTAACTTGTTGCGGTAAACTTTTTAATGCCTGAACTGCGGCTTCTTTGGAGCTATAATTACCATAAACTACTATATACCAAGGTTTACCACGATAAGTACTAGAAAAATAGCGCGCTTTAGCTTCCAGATGATTTTGTTTAATAAAATCTTTTACTTTCGACTCTTGACTAGAGGCAATTAATTGCAATGTGTAATTTTTAGCCGGTAAAGCTAGTAATAAATTCTCGGAGTTATCACCTCTTTTGGCACTTGGTTTAACCGTCAATTGCTTGGTTGCCGATTTTTGTTTAACCTCCGTTTTTTTAGGTTGAAACTCGCGTTGTAGCAACTCTTGAACCTTGCGCTCCGCTTGCAAACGCGCATCTTGCTCTTGTTCCACTTGTTGTTGCAAAGCAAGCAATTTGCTTTCTAATCTAGCAAGTTTATCAGAATAATTATCCTGCAATAGCTCCTCTGGGGCGGCGTTAACGTTATCTGCAGTTACTAACTGCTGCGATTGATGCACTTGTGATGCTTGTTGTGTATCTGACACTTGGACTAAATCTGCAGCATCAGACAATACATTTGTATCATTACTATTGTGTAATGAATTTGGCGCACCGCCAATAGTTTCAATACCCGCTTCTTGCGCCACAATAGTATTATTGCTTAATTGATCTTGCTGTAACTCGGCACTAATATCCGGTAATGACGCTTGCATCTCGACCGATTTGTTTTCTTCATTTGAGCCTGGCCACAAGAACGCCAGTAAACAAAACAATAGTCCAAATGATACGGTTAATCCCACACTAAAAGGCGATAAACGCTTATTTCCTAAATTCGCTTTTTTCACTTCTGTTCCATTTAAAATTGCTTCTGAAAGTTGTTGGACTTTTCCTGGTACACCACCAGAATTAGTATAAATCTTCTTTATGGTTGCTTTATCTAACGGTAAGTCTGTAGTGTTATCTTGCATTTGCCATAAATAATTTAAAAATGCTTCTACCTCATTTAAGGTTAAAGTTTCAAGCTCTATAGTATGTACTACTTCATTGAATTTATCCTTTAGAGGAGAACGCTGAATTTTTGCTTCTAATTGTGGCAGAGCAAACAACACGAGCTGCAGGCGCCCAGGAATTATGTTAGTATTCTTTAATTGTAATATTGCTGAAATAACATTTAAATCCAGCTTTTCGGCATTATCAATCAATGCTACCAAAGTACGATCTGCCATATGCGGCTCATCCATAATTTGCGACTTGATTTCATCAGCCGTAGTGTCTTCGTCCGCAATTATATTACAAAAACTAAAACGATCAGTACAGGTTTGAATTAAGGCTTGCTTTAATGCAGTCTTACCTATCCCCTCGGGACCGGAAACTAAAAGAATGCTATCACCATATTGGCACAAATGACTTACTAGTTCAAAACACTGTCCCCAATGTCCGCCATGAAAAAAATTACTTGCGCTAGATTCAGTGGCCAGACCTACTTCTGCAGTTTCTTCATTAGATGCAAACATAATCGTGCTTTAATTCCTTTAATTTTATACCATCTACCACTCTAACCTCCCCCAGTGCACATGGCAATATCAAGGTAAGTTCATCCGCGTGCTTCTTTTTATCATACAGCATATAGTCATACATCAAACCAACCTTGGTGCTATCATTTAAATCAGTTGGTAGTCCTAAAAAGCTTAACATATCGTAAAGTCTAGATTCGAATGTCCTAGCCAGTAATCCCATTTTTACCGCTATTCTACAAGCATACATCATTCCGATTGCAACCGCCTCTCCATGTAAATATTCTCTAAAATTGGTGACAGCTTCAATTGCATGCCCAAAAGTGTGTCCAAAGTTTAAATGTCGTCGCACTCCAAAATCCAACGGATCTTTAGCAACTAAAGCAAGCTTGATTCTACAGCTTTGAACAATCGCACGCTCTAACGTATCTAAATCACGAATTTTTAATAGTTGCAAGTTTGCCTCTAGCCACACAAAAAATTCGCTATCACACGCGAAAGCGCATTTAATTACTTCTGCCATTCCATTCAAATATTCACGATCAGTTAATGTAAGTAAATACTTAGTTTCGCTAAAAACCGCGCAAGGCTGGTAAAAACAACCAATTAAATTTTTAATGCGATAAAAATTACAGCCTGTCTTACCGCCAATTGCTGCATCAACTTGAGCTAACAGTGTGGTTGGGATCTGAATCCATGGTACGCCACGCATATAAATTGCTGCTGCAAAACCACCAATATCGCCAATAACCCCGCCTCCAAAGCTTATAAGCACAGACTTGCGATCATAACTGTTGTTGTGCATAAACTCTAATATTTGGTTTACACTCGACCAAGTCTTATGCTCCTCACCCGCTTCCAGTACCAGCAAGTCACAAGCAAAGTTTTGTAGCAATTGATTCAACTCGACAAACAATTTTTTTTGAATATTACGATCAGTAACAATTAAAATTTTCTTATAAGGCTGTAGTATTATTTTTAATTCATGCATAACATCTGAACCAATGTGAATTGCATATTTACTGTCAGCAATTGCTGCATTTAATCTATACATACTGTTTCCTGCAGCGCTGCATATACTTGTTTGGTTACCTCTACAACAGACTTGGCGTCAGTAACTATTATAGTATTTGCAACAGCGGTGTACCAAGCTGATCTTTGCTGCTGCATGTTTAGCAAATATTCATAACGTAACGTTGGATCGTTAGGTAACAACGGCCGATCCAAAGCATTGTGCAATCTTCGCGACTGCACATCTGGACTGACTTTTAAGTAACAAGCCCAAAAGTTTGCCTTCATTATGGCACGATTTTCTGCTTTTAAAATCCCACCACCACCAGTAGCAAAAACTATGTTTGATTTATGTAAATTAGATTTTAATACTTGAGTTTCTTGGTTCCTAAAATAGGCTTCACCATAAGAATTGATAATTTGAGTCATAGATGCTGAATGCTTTTGCATTATTACATAATCTGAATCTACAAACTCAAAATTTAACCAATTTGCTAATTGAAGCCCTACCGTGCTTTTACCAGCCCCCATCGGACCAACTAAAATAATTCTACTAACTTTCATTTAGCTACATCTTACTTCAATCTTAATTATTAAACAATGACTTGGCAATTCTCGGAGTCACAAATATCAGGATTTCGGTGCGATCTACCAGATTACCTTTTGTGCTAAATAAACGCCCAAGAACTGGAATTTCACATAAATAAGGCACTGCCTTTACATAAGTTTGATCGGTTAGTTTAAAAATACCACCCATAACTATAGTTTCGCCATTATCCACCAAGATATTTGTTGTTAGCGAGGTAGTATTAATTGCCGGTCCATTCGCAGTTGGTTGTCCCTGGCTGTCTTGGTTCAAAGTAATCGCTAAGCCAATTTTATCATTTGGAGTAATCTGTGGTGTTACCTGTAATTGCAATACCGCCTTCTTAAAGGTAGTTGTTGGGGTAGCACCTTGTTGTGATGTTGTGGTATATGGAATTTCTTCACCAGTTTCAATACTTGCTTGCTGTTGATCTAAAGTTAATAATTTCGGACGGGCAATAGTTTTGCTTAAATTTTCAAATTCCGAGGCAGATAACTCTAGATCTAAAAGTGTACCGCCAGGTAAATTAGCAAGGGCAAGACCTATTAAGCTTTCTCCACTTTCTCCACCTGTAGAGGTTTTTACAAAATCATAAAAGAACTGCCCGTCAGTTAGAGTCTTACTATTAGGACTATGTGCAAAAGTATTAGCATCTGCCGCAGTAGGAGCAGCACCCAATATATACTTACCTAAACGCGCAGTAGCTGCACCGTTCATTTTTATTCCCAGTTCATCTTTCAAGCTTTCTGTAGTATTCACAATCTGGGTTTCAATAACAACCTGTTTTACTGGAACATCTAAATGCGATAATAGATCTTTAACTTTTGCAATATTTTGTGCCGTATCCTTAATCAATAAGGTGTTGGTTCTGGTATCTACACTTATCTGTCCTCGCGGAGATAGCAAATTATTATCTGAAGCTTTCAATATATTAACCATATCCGCTGCTTTAGCATAATTAATCTGTACATATTCGGATTCTAATGGAGCCAATGTTTGCGATTGTTGCTGCGCCTCAAGCTCAGCCTGCTCTTGTGCTGCTAGTATCTCGGTAGGAGCAATCATCGTTATATCACCGCTTTGCCTTTTACTTAAACCATTAGAAGTAAGAATGTAATCCAAGGCCTGATCCCATGGCACATTTTCTAGGCGCAATGTTATTGTCCCCTGTACTGCATCGTTGATTATAACATTCAGCCCAACAAACTCTGCGATCAACTGTAATACAGCTCTAATCTCAATATTCTGGAAATTTAAGGATATTTTTTGGCCGGTAAAACGAAATTTCTGACTCTTGGCTGCTGCAGATTCAGTTGTTTCTGGGCGTACTTCAATAATAAATTCCTTATCCAATTGATAAGCGATGTTTTCAAATTCACCCTTAGTACCAATGGCGACCTCAACGTTATTATTTTTACGTGTTACTGCAATGCTATCGATGTTAGTTCCAAAATCTTTAACATCGTAACGACGCAGCAATGCTTCAGGGATAGTTGCGCTTACAAACTCTACCACCAGATTATTAGCATCCTCAGTAAAATTTACTGGAACCTTTTCACCAGTATATCCAATAATTACCCGTCCCTCGCCACTATCGCCACGACGAAAATCAATCGAAGAAATTGTATAATCAGTTTTATCGACATTAGTTTTGACGCTGCTGTCTAATGTTAAAATTATTTTGTTACGATCAATATCTACATGATAAGGCACGACATTTGTAACATCGACAATAACTCGAGTGGTTGTTCCGGAATCAACCACATTATACCCCGTCATTATTCCCATTGTAACTTTTTGCGCAGCATCTTTTGGGTTTAGATTATTTTTAACTCCTGGGAAATCAAATACCATCTGGGCTGGATCACTTAAAGAAAATCCGGTTGGCTCTGGAACAGAACCTGAAAACTCTAACGCAATTTGAGCTTTATTACCTTGCGCCGTGCGGGTCTGAATTTTAATCAAATCTACGCTTTCAGTTGATTTCTGCGGCGCAGAAAAAATACTTGCTGAGAAAAACAAACCAAATGTTATTAAAATTATCTGTAAAGTTATACTGATTCTTGTCACTTTTGTGCTCCCTGTGGTTGAATGGCAGCGGCTCCTTGCAATGGCGATTGTGCCTGATTGCCGGGTTGTGTACCAGGCGCTGATGATTTATTTCTTCTTGAAGAAGTAGCTTGCTTAGTACGTTGTGATTGTTGACCAGCATCTAGAATATCTAGGGATGTCATTTCACGCTTCCAGCCACCTGATCCGTTTGGAACAGTTTCCTCAATTGCTATCTGATTTTCATTAATTGCCATGACATAACCAGAATCTTGTCCAATATAATCCCCAACTTTTATCGGAAATACTAAACCATCAGAATTTTTTACCAAGCCCCAAACATAATCTCCTTTACTAATCGTACCGACCATAGTAAATTCCGATAATGGGAATTGTTCTAAAAACTCGCGTTTTCTAGTTGCATCAGGTCTCGGTGCCTGGATAATTTCCTGCGGGCCTTGTTCTTGTCCATCAATCTGCGAAAGCTTACCTATCTTATCAGAACGACGCGCTGCAACAAAAGGACTGCGTAAATCTTTAGCAGTAAATTCTTGTTTCATCATTGGTTTTTCTGGCGGCAATTCGTTTATTTTACCAGCAGCAGTTTTTTTAATTTTTGCAACAAATGTATGCACGTCTTCATGACCACCAAAACAACCATACAAAGAAAATGTTGTTAAAAACATTAAGGCGCGGAATTTAATTCTCATTCAACACCTCCCGTAGGATTAGCAACTGAACCCTGAGGCATTGGTGGAGTATTAGAATTAGCCGGAGGATTTCTTCCAGTTGATTTAGAGCCTTTCTTTTTTGTATCGACCGGCGGCAGATCTTTTTCACTAGATAACCAATACGTTTTTGCATCTAAATCTAAGGTTAAAATATTCGAGGTAGGGTCATTTTTATTACCGCCGCGCTTAATAGAAAAATCATGAATAGTAATAATCCTTGGAATTTTTGCGATATCACTAATAAAGGAACCGAATTGATTATAGGTACCTTGTAAGGTTAATTTAATTGGCAGTTCTTTATAAAACCCTAACACTGCCTTTGGTTCACCGGGCTTAATAGTTTGTACTATCAAACCATTTGCTTCAGCTTGAATTGCTATGCTTTCAATTAACTCTGGAAGTTCATCGCTCGCAGGCAACTCGTTCAAAGATGCTTTATAAGAATTCTTAATTACTTGCATTTGCTTTTGATAAGCGTCTAGATTTGCAGCCAGATTGTATTTATCCTGAAATTCCTTACGCTTGGTTTCATTCAATTTATCTTGCGTTGTCAAAGTCGCTAGTTCACTTTTAATTACAAAAAAATATGCTGCTATTAAGGTAATAAGAGCTATTGCTGCCAAGATACCGATACGCAAAATCAGTGGCCATTCTCCGACAGATTTTATATCTAAATCATTAAAATTAATTTCTGGTAATTTCATCATTTGCCCCTCACGGTTGTAGGGGGCGATGATGTTGCTGGTGGTCCAGGATTTTTCTTGGGACCTGGTTTACTACTTTCCTCCGCAGTTTCTGACTCCTGTTTTTTAGCGGTAGCTTTGGCAGCTGCAGCTTGAGCATCAGCTTCAGTGCTTATAATATTAGCTTCAATTTTAAAATTAACTTTAGTATCTTGTATTTCTGCAGTATTTGCAGTGCTTTTTGTAGACGTACTTCCCGGCGCTCCAGTAGCAGCCTTTGCAGCTCCTAGTTTGATTTCACTTAACGTTGCATTATTAACCCAACGCAGCTTTTGCATATTTTTTAAAAATTCTGCTACATCGCCATTATTTTCGCCAGTGCCAAGTATTGTCATAGAATTATCTTTGCGGATTAATTCATTCAGCACCACCCCTGCCGGAACAACATGCGCAATATTATCGAATATTCTTACAACTAGCGGCCTGCTATCTTGCAACGCCTCTATAACCTGGCGGCGTGCTAAAAGTAGATCTTTTTGTGCTTGCAAGTCTTTGATCTGCTCAATTTGAGACTCCACCTTATTGATTTCTGCTGTTAAATAAGCGATATCAGATTGATCGCTACCAATTAATTCATCTATAACCCCTGAAATCATAAAAACCACTAACACTGTAACAAACACTGTCAGCCCGATAAAAAAGAAAAAGCGATTATTGTGAACAATTCTTCGTTTTTCGCGCCAGTTTAGTAAATTTACTGTTATCATTTTGTTGTTATGTTCCTTAAAGCCAAACCACAACAATTCATTAAACGCGGCATATCTCTTTTAAAGTTTTCCACATTAACATGGCGAGGAATTAAAAAATCAGAAAATGGATTGGCTAAAAAAGTTTTAGTTTGCGTCTTATTCTGAATTATGCTATCGAGCCCGTTAATAGTTGATATTCCACCAGTTAAAAATATATAATCAATGGCAGCATATTCTCCAGCCGAAAAAAAGAACTGACAAAAACGATTGATTTGCTGCGCAACAGTTTGCTTGAACGGTTCTAATATTTCCATGGTATAATCATCAGGTAAATCTTGGAATTGGAATGCAACAATTGCTTCTTCATAAGTTAAACCATACCTATGCTGAATTTCATCGATTATTTGTTGTCCACCAAACGATTGTTCGCGCGAATGTACCAAGCGCTGTTGATTAAAAACATTTAATGTAGTAGCCGTTGCACCAATATCAAATACAGCTAGCACTTTCTGACGTACTTGAGCTGGCATTTTTTTTACCACTAGTTCAAAAGCCGCCTCAATGGCATATGAATCAATATCGATAATGGCCGGAACTAAGCCAGCCTCTGTAATAATCTCTTCGATATTGTCAACATTTTCTAGCTTTGAGGCTACTAATAGCACATTTACCATACCCTCTTCGGCTTCAACTGGACCTAGCACAGTGTAATCCATATTAACTTCGTCTAACGGATATGGTATGTAGCGTTCCGCCTCCAACTCAATTTCCGCACCAATTTCCCTATCAGACAGATCAGCGTTCATTTTTAATACTTTAGAAATACATGCTGAACTCGGAATTGAAACGTTCACTTTTCTGCTTACTATCTTATTTTTACTAATTAGATTTTTTATTGCTTCAATGACCCGTTCTTTATTCAAGATATTTCTTTCCACTACTACCCCAGGCTCCAGTGGTTCTATGGCGTAACGCTCGACCTTAATTTGTTCATCTTGTTTACTTAGCTCGAGTAATTTTATTGCAGTAGCGCATATATCCAACCCCATAATTGGTGTTGTATCTAAACCAAACATTTCTAGAATATTCTTTTTAACCACGCGAAATTCCCAAAAGCTAAGCATCTTACTTAAGTCTAGCTGTGTATACACCTAAGTCAATAAACCGTCTTTTTTTGCTT
>JAGVLG010000093.1 GCA_020054325.1 Gammaproteobacteria bacterium | reverse complement strand
GAACGCAAGTTTTTATCAAGTATACATTTGCCATGCTCGGTACAATATTCTGGTAAAGCTCCAAGATTTGAAGTTACAACATATAAGCCAGCAGCCATGGCATTCATTATTGGTATGCTGCAGGTAACTTCGGTATTATTGGGAAAAGCAAAAATGGTTTTATAACGTAATTGATTTGCAAGTTGTATGCCTGTAACCAAGCCCACATGATAAAAATTTTTAAGGTTGCTGGCAGATTTAAATATTTTATTGATCTTTTCTTGATCTAAGGTATTAAAGTTTGCCTGATCAAAAACTACCAATGATGTCTTAGAATAATTGTTGGTCACATCAGCGAAAGTATCAAGCAGAATATCTAAACCGGATAGCGGATCTGCAATATAAGCAAGTTGTGGATCATGTGGTTTATAGCTGATAAATTCTTTGCCATCTAAAAATAATTCTTCAAAATTTGGCGAAATAGCATGGAAGCGCACTGCTAATTTATCGCGCGGAATTAAAAAATTTCTAGCTAGCGCTGCGCGTTGCCAATCTGAAACGCAAATTAAACCATCTATTGCATCCATTATTTCCTTATTATTAAGCGTTTGGTTTATAGGGTTTAAGTGATCATATTCTGTCCAAAGATACACTGGAATTTTTTTAGTCAAGGTGCTTTTTATAGTTGGGATTAATTCTGGCTTGCTATTGACCAAAATTAGTGCATCGTAGTCTGATTCTTGTAACGAGCGATCTGCTGTTAATGCCTCACCTTCAAATTTAATTGTGCGGCAGCGGACATCAAAGACATTAATGCTATTTGGATTTGTAGTAAAAAGTGTCACATTATGTCCAAGTTTGGCAATCTCAGCTGCTAAATAGCACACTGCCGACTCCGAATCACCTAGGGGCCTTAACAGTGGCGTTAAGATATCAAACGCAGCGTCGTAAATAAATCCAAGTTTCACATTCTTACCTTGCAAATTTGTATCTATTTAATATATTTGTTAATATTTCGCATTGCAACTTTGGGGGCTAGGGAATGTCTGTAACACTGCGTGTAATGAACCTTACTAAAAGTTATGGAAAGCTTGTAGCTGTAGATAATATTTCATTTTCTGCTACTCAAGGTGATATTGTCGGCTTCTTGGGGCCAAATGGTGCTGGCAAGTCTACAACGATGAAAATGATCACTGGATATGTAACACCGAACAGTGGTACAGCATATATTGATGGTTATGACATTCTTGAACAGCCAATAGATGCTAAGCGCATTTTTGGATATTTACCAGAGGGGGCTCCTGGATATCCAGATATGTCAGTAAAAAGTTATTTAGATTTTATAGCTGTGGTACGTGGCCTGTCATCGCTTGTTAGAGCACACCGTATTCAAGCTGTAGTTGAACAGTTACATTTACAGACTGTTTTAACAAAACGCATCGAGACTCTTTCCAAAGGTTACCAGCGTCGTTTAGGTTTGGCGCAGGCTTTAATTCACGATCCTCGAGTGTTGATTTTGGATGAACCGACAGATGGTTTAGATCCAAATCAAAAGCGTGAGGTGCGCAACTTAATTGCTAGTTTGGCGCATGATAAAGTTATAATTATTTCGACACATATGCTGGAAGAAGTACAAGCACTATGTAATCGGGTAGTTATGATTGCAGGTGGCAAACTTATTTTGGATACTACACCAGAAGAATTATTGCAACAGAACGGCGCCGTAGATGCTATAACAGCATTGGAAGATATTTTTGCTAAGTGCCAATAGTCTGAGTTATTAAATCTAAATGAGCATTTTTTAGGGAGCAGAATGAGTATTATTTCAACAATTTTAAAACGCGAGCTTAGGAGTTATTTTTTAACGCCAATAGCCTATGTGTTTATTGTAGTTTTCCTATTATTAAACGGTATTTGTACATTTTATTTTGGGGACTTTTGGGGAAGAGCTCAAGCTGACTTAGTTTCATTTTTTAGTTTTCATCCATGGATTTATGCAATTTTTATTCCAGCTATTAGTATGCGCCTTTGGGCAGAAGAGCGTAAAACTGGCAGCATTGAAATTCTATTTACTTTGCCAATCACTATCACCCAAGCTATTTTGGGAAAATTTTTAGCGGGCTTGGTTTTTATTAGCGTTGCATTAGTGCTGACTATGCCAATGTGGATTTTAGTTAATTATTTGGGTAAACCAGATAATGGCGTAATCGCTGTTTGTTATTTGGGAAGTTTATTAATGGCCAGTTGTTTTCTAGCAATAGGAGCCGCTGTTTCTGCATTAACTAAAAACCAAGTAATTGCATTTGTATTGAGTTTGTTGCTATGTCTTTTGGTGAATCTCTTAGGTTTTCCTGTAGTGATTGATCAGTTGCGACTATTCATGCCAAACATTGTGATTGACACTTTGCGTAATTTAAGTTTTTTAACAAATTTCGATACTATGAGTCGTGGTATTATAGAATTACGCAGTATTGTGTATTTTATTACATTGACCGCATTCTTTTTATTTGCCAATGCGGTATTTATTGAAAATAAGAGGGCAGATTAGATGCGCATGCAAAATAAATTTCGCTTACTATCCACCGCCTTATTATTACTTGCTGCACTTTTATTTTTATTACTAAATGTGTCATCAGGTTACTTTTTAAAAGCGCTGCGTTTAGATGTAACAGCTGATCGCTTATATACATTATCCTCAGGCTCCAAACAAATTTTGCAGAGTATAGATGAGCCAATCACAATTCGCATGTATTTCTCCAAACGTTTAGCAAAAATTAATCCATATTTAATAAGTTTTGCTACCAGAGTCCAAGATTTACTTATTCAGTATGAACGTGCCAGTAAAGGGAAAATTGTCTTGGAGTTTATTGATCCTGAGCCACGCTCAAATGCTGAAGAAGAAGCGTTAAGTTATGGGTTACAGGCTATTCCATTAGATGATCTTGGCAATGATCTTTACTTTGGTATTGTTGCAACTAATTCCGCTAATTCACAGCGCGTTATACCTTTTTTACAGCCAGCGCGTGAAGTTACTTTGGAATATGATATTAGTCAGATGATCTCTAATTTGAATAATCCGCAGCGACCTAAAATCGGATTAATAAGCAGTTTACCCTTAGAAGGTCGTGGTGGCAGGCCTTGGATGGTGTGGCAGCAGATGACAGCACAGTTTGACTTGCAAGTATTGGACTTAGATGTGGCGCAAATTCCTGCAGACATCAAGCTGTTGATGCTAGTAAATCCAGATACCTTCAAAAACGAAGCTTTACTAGCAATTGATCAGTTTGTAATGCAAGGTGGCCATATTGTTGCTTATGTCGATCCATATTCAGAAGCAACGGATCCAGAGTCAGCAACTTTAAACAGTTTATATCGAGATCCACAGGCAGATTTTAGTAGGCTACTAAATGCTTGGGGACTACAACTTGAACCGCATAAAGTTGTGGCAGATCGTAGTTTAGCAAAGCCTGTGCGTATTGAAGCTGAAGGTCATGCTCATACCGTGCGTTATCCATTGTGGCTAGATTTAATTGATGCTAATTTCGCACAAGATGATGTTGTGATGGCTGGCTTAGATCGGATGACATTGGGTACAGCCGGATCCTTAACTGCGGTAACAAATGCGACTACTCAATTTAAACCATTGATTACCAGTTCTCCAGATGCTATGTTGGTTCCCGTAGCTGATATCAAACAGTACCAAGAAGATGTGGCAATGCTAATGCAAGCTTATAAACCTCAGGGTTCGTTCATCTTAGCTGGAAGAATTACCGGGCCAATTAAAAGCCCATACACGGATAAAGAAATCGCGAATAGCAATATAATTGTAGTTGCTGATGGCGATCTGCTGCATGATCATTTTTGGGTTAATTTTCAAAAAATGTTAGGACAGGAATTTGGAATTCCAACCGCAGCAAACGGAAATTTCGTAGTAAGTGTCTTAGATAATTTAACTGGCAGCGATGCATTGATTAGTATTCGAAATCGCGGTACATTTGTGCGGCCATTTACCGCATTGCAACAACTTGAAATTGCAGCGCAGAGTGATGATCCTGAGGCAAGGGTCCTGGCAGATAAGAAATTGAAAGCTATGGAAACACAAGTTAAGTTTTTTGGTGTAGCTTTAGTACCATTAATCATAGTAGTTTGTGGTTTCGCAGCATGGCTTATGCAGATCCGCCGTGAGGCAAAGAGCAAGGCACATTAATTAAGTTTAGAGGATGATATGGTTAATAAGAAAACATTAAATCGTTTGGCAATATTTACATTATTGGTTGCTATACCAGTAAGTATTATTTTTATGCATTCTGGTGGTTCAGCGATCAAACACAAAAATGAACCACTATACCCAGGTCTTGGTCAATCATTAGAGCAAGTGGTTCAAATCCAAATTAAGAATCAGAATGATCACATAACTTTAGTGCGTGCTGAAAATACTTGGGGTTTAGCGGAGCGTGGCAATTATCCAGTGGATCCCGATCAGGTCAAAAGCTTATTACAAGGCGTAGCCGAATTAAAGATTGTGGAGCCTAAAACAAGTAATGCCTTATTATATGAACAATTAGATTTAGCTGATTTGACGCAACCTGGTTCTAAAGCATGGCAACTAGTAATGCTAAATGATAAGCAAGAAGAAGTGATAAATTTAATTATTGGCAAACGTGAAGCTGTTCAAAATGGTGAGCAATATGCAGAGCGAATTTTTGCCCGTAAATCTGGCGATAATCAAAGTTGGTTGGTACAGGGCTTGTTACCGTTAAATCTTAATTTGCGTGATTGGATAGAACAACCTTTGGTTGAATTTATCAATGAAAATCAAATTAAGAGCGTTGTGGTTACTAAACCTGATAATACTAGTTTCACAATTTCAAAAAATGCAGTAGAGCAACAAGATTTCGAATTACAGAATCCGCCAGTTCAAGCTGGAATGAAACTAGATGTTGATGCAGTGAATACCGTGCCTTTTGAAGTTGCTGAACTAGAATTTGACGACATTGTGCCTGCAACGGAAAAGCAACTTGATTGGTCGCATGCGTTATCCGCGAAAGTTGAAACTTTTCCTGGTATGGCGCTAGACTTAGCAGTAATACGCGATGGCGAACAAGTTTATGCCAAAGTTCTAGCCAAGGTGCCAGAAAATGCTAACCCAGAATTGCAAGAGCAGGCTACTAAGCTTAATGCCTTAACTCAAGCTTGGTATTACAAGTTGGCTCCTGAGTTTTATAATACCATCGATTTGGCAAATAGCGATTTTCTGCAAGAGGAAATTGCTGTGCCTAGTACTGAAGTGAATTAGTATTTTGCTTTAAAGCAATTCGAACTTTATCTAGAGTTATAAATTTTTAAGAAGGCTGGATAAACCCAGCCTAATAATTCTTGATAGAACGATGTTTTTCATTTATTCAAAATCACTATACTTAGTAAGTTAAAAACCACAAAAAGGTTTTGCTAACTAATGAATGGTGATATTTCAAAAAAACAAAAACCAATAGCTATAGTTGGGATGAGCTGTAGATTTCCAGGTATTGCAAGCGATTTAGAGGGCTATTGGAAGGTTTTATCTGAAGGGTTGCATATTATTGCAGATATCCCGCCTTTGCGCTTTGATGCATCAAAATATTATGACCTTAAATCAAACATT
>JAGVLG010000060.1 GCA_020054325.1 Gammaproteobacteria bacterium | reverse complement strand
TACAATGCTATTTAAATAATCCGAACTCTTTTGCCGGTAGATTCTTAGATCGCGTCGGATCATGTTTTGTAATACAGCGACATTGTTAGTCATTGTTATCCATCTGCAGAGTTGCGGTTTTGAACGTCATATCTAGATGGGTTGCAATTATTATTGCCCCACCTCGTTGTAAGTGTTCTGTGCAAATTGTATTGAATAATAGTAACGCGCGGTCATCTAGATTGGTTGTGGGTTCATCCAAGAGCCATATGGATACTTTTGTTAGCATTAGATAGGCTAACATTATCCTTTGAAGTTGCCCGGCAGATAATTCGTGGCATGGATGTCCTATATATGCTGACATGTTAACAAGAGCTAAGGTGTTTGTTATTTCACGTGTTGTGGGCTTATCGTACAGACTCAATAAAAATTCTAAGTTCTGTAAGGCATCCAGTTCTAAATGCAAACAATTGCGATGCCCACAATATATAACTGGTGCGTCTGTAGTAATGGTTCCAGTATATGGTATTATTCCGGCGATTACTTTTAGTAACGTGGTTTTTCCGCTGCCATTAGCCCCCACTATTTGTAAGCAATGGCCAGAATTAACAGCAAAGTTTATATTTTCAAAAATACTAACTTCGTTACGTTGCGCTACTAGATTACAAGCCTTGATCATAAAATCCTTTTTACAAAATTATGCGACTATTTTCCTAATCGTAACCGACTTGCACTGCTTGCTACTGATGCTATTTCATCTGTAGTTCGTAGAGAGCTAATATTTATATATCTTTTTAGTTAACAAAGCAACAAAGTTAGTTAAAACACACATATTTAATATTTGCCCAACTTAAGCATTGTGACGTACAATAGCGCCATAAATAGCATGTGGGGATAGTTTAGTGGCAGATTTCTTTTTTCAATATGGTTTGTTTGCGGCAAAGTTTATTACAGTAATTGCTTTGATTGTAGTTGGAATAGGTTTAATTGTTTCGATTGCAGCAGCTCGCGGTTCTAAAAGCCGTGAAACTTTAGAAATTGAAAATATTAATGATAAGCTTGAAGATTATAAGAGTGCCATTGAGGCCGAAATTCTGAGCAAAGAAGAATACAAAGCGTTGCAGAAGGAACGTAAGCAGCAGGAGAAGAAAGAGCGTAAGGAAGAAAAAGCTAGGGCTAAAAGTGGGGAAACAGAACCAATTAGACCACGTTTATTTGTAGTGCGTTTCGAAGGTGATATGCATGCCAGTGAAGTTGAAAATTTACGTGATTCCATCACAACGATTCTCTCAATCGTCAAACCATCCGATGAAATCTTGGTAATTGTCGAAAGCTCCGGTGGTATAGTACACAATTACGGTCTAGCTGCCTCACAACTGGTAAGGGTTAGGCAGCATGGTGTGCGTTTGACTATTGCAGTTGATCTTGTTGCTGCTAGTGGCGGTTACATGATGGCTTGTGTGGCCGATGAAATTATTGCTGCGCCATTTGCAGTACTAGGATCAATCGGTGTATTAGCCGAACTTCCAAATTTTAATAAATTTTTAAAACGCTTTGATATTGATATAGAGCATCACACTGCTGGCGAGTACAAAACTACGCTCACCATGCTTGGTAAAAATACCGATAAAGGGCGTGAAAAATTCCAAGAAGAATTAGAAGAAGTGCACACTTTATTTAAAACTTTCGTAGCACAAAATCGTCCGGTGGTAGATATCAGCAAAATTGCTACTGGAGAGGCTTGGTATGGTTCCCAGGCTCTTGAGTTGAAATTAGTGGATCGCCTAATGACAAGTGATGACTACATCGTACAAAAAAGTGCAAACTCTGATATTTATGAAATAAGTTTCCAAGTCCATGAGACTTTAAAAGACAAAATCAGTGCAATGTTATATAAGTCTGTTTATAAAGCTATGGAGAATATTTGGTATAAAATGAGCAATAAACATGCTTTCATATCATAAAATTTCTAACGCAACCAAAGGTACAAATATGCAAGAGCAAGATTTAACCAAATTTAAAATTCGTCAACGCTTTTCAATTTTACAATTTATGTCAATGATTGCAATTGCCGCCCTTGTTGCAGTTGTAATCTTGCAGCGAGTATAATTTTAAAGGGCAATTGCTAAGATTTGCTCCGGTGGCACAGCTGGATAGCGCAGTCCCCTCCTAAGGGACAGGTCAGAGGTTCAAATCCTCTCCGGGGCACCATTTTTCAAAAAAGCCTCTTTTGTAGAGGCAATAAATTTACACTTTTTTTAAAATTCAACCATGTAGCAACTCCAACTCCTATAATCTGAGCTATAAATCTTGTTGTAAGTTTATAGCTCAGATTATGCAAATCGGATAATCTGAGCTATAAATTGAAAAATTGATTTATAGCTCAGATTATATTAATAGGGGGCATCCATAAGAGTAATTCATATAATGAATATAATTGGCAGAAAACTAGAACAGAAAACGTTAAGTGAAATATTTAACTCGTCACATTTAATTAAATAATTGCTCACGTTTAGAGATCTCTAAAGGTAGATTTAATTAAAAATCTCATCCTCGCCTAAACCCTCTTCCTTAAGTATTTCTCGTAACCGCTTTAAAGCATCAATTTGCACCTGGCGTACTCGTTCCCTAGTTAAACCGATGTTATCACCTACTTCTTCTAAAGTTTCGGGTTCCCGACCTAGCAAACCAAAACGTCGTACAATAACTTCGCGTGCATGCTCCGGCAAAGTATCCAGCCAACCAATAACGTGTTGATGGAAGGTTTCTTCTTGTAGAATAATTTCTGGATTGATTGCGACGCTATCTGGGATTGCATCTTGTAATGGATGGTTAAATTCTGAGATTGGCATGTCCATAGATAGGGTGTTTTCAGTGTATTGTAATAATTGTCCGACATCTTCGACCGATTCATGCACCATTTTAGCAACTTCAGAAACTGAAGGAGCATGTTCCTCATTACCAAGCTTTTGAATAGCTGATAAACATTTGGTAATACGTTTTAAAACATGAATTGGTAAACGTACGGTGCGAGATTGGTTCATTATCGCCCGTTCGATTGCTTGGCGAATCCACCAGGTAGCATATGTTGAAAAACGATACCCCAAGTTCGGGTTAAATTTCTCAACTGCACGCATTAAACCAATATTACCTTCTTCTATTAGATCCGAAAGTAGCAAACCACGATGCAAATAAGTACGCGCAATCTTTACTACTAAGCGCAAATTACCGCTGATCATTTTATCCCGAGCTTTTATATCGCCCTTGTGGGCGGCAATTGCCAGAGTTATTTCTTCATCAAGAGTTAGTAAAGGCTTATATCCAATTTCTGTTAAATATAGTTGTGTTACATCAATATCATCTGATTTTGGAATGTCGGTAGGATTATAAATTTGATCAAATTTTTGATCTAACGACACATCCGCATTAACTGCGGAATTGGCACCTTTCTTCGGCTTTACTATGCCTAAAATACGTTTTGTTCCAGCCACTTGCAACTACCCCACTTTTTATCGTGCTGGTAAAACCTCTTGAGGATCAATCGGTTTACCTTGGTACCGAACTTCAAAGTGTAACTTCACCTTATCAGTTCCTGTTTTTCCCATCTCGGCAATCCTTTGTCCTATAATTACTTTCTCCCCTTCTTTGACCATATTTGTTCGATTATGTGCGTAGGCTGTTAAGAAATTTTTATTATGTTTGATAATAATTAGGTTACCGTAGCCCCGCAACGAATTACCACTGTATACAACCTCACCGTCACTAGCTGCATATACAGGGGTTCCTTCTGCTCCGCCAATATCGATCCCTTTAAAAGTGCTTTGCCCTGCCGAAAATTTGGTTAAAATACTTCCCTTAGCCGGCCAAGACCACTGTAAAGTCTGATTTGGCTTATCAGTGTTTTTGGTTAGTACTGCGTTGCTAGCAGTTGAGCTATGTTTGTTTTTAAGTTCAATTTTCCTATTATTTCCATCTCTACTTTGCAGTTGCGGTGCTTTTGCAACTTTTGGTGGAACGCGCTTAATGTTGGGTTTTATTGTTGCAACCCTAGCAGGCGCTTGGCTGGTTGTACATCCAAACATAAAAAATGTGCTAACAGCTATTAAACCAACGCTAAGGTACTTCATATTAACTTATATCCTAATACTGCAACAGCAAGTGTAACAAAAACCAACCCCATTTTAGAAAGTATATTGCGAATATTATTTTCGATATTCGCACCGCCAAATTTGATTAATAAAGCAACTGCAAAAAACTTTACGCCCCTACCAAGTATCGAACCGGACAAAAATAATAATAATGGAACATGCATAAAGCCAGAGGCAATTGCAATAACCTTAAATGGTACAGGTAAAAATCCTGCAAGTAATACTGCCATAAAGCCATTTTCTTGAAAGCGAGCAGTTATTACATCAAACGCTTGCTCATAACCAAAGTACTCAATTAATGGTAATACTATCGGATGAAAAACTAAATACCCTAATAAATAGCCAACTACCCCCCCAAGGACCGATGCTATAGTTGCAATGGTAGCATACCAAACAGCCCTATCAGGACGAGATAACGCCATTGGCGCTAACATAAAATATGGTGGAATTGGAAAAATTGAAGCCTCAACAAAACTTACTGCAGCTAAATAACGTGGTGCATGCCTATGCTGTGCCCATTGCAGAGTTTTATCATAAAGCTTAACTAAAGCTTGCATACTTTAAACCTTTAATTCTTCTAAATTCCCAATCCAATGATGTAGATCATCTAATACCTTATAGCGGGTTAAATCTAGTTCTAACGGTGTTACAGAAACATAACCATTGTTTATAGCATGGAAATCGGTACCCGGCCCTGCATCCTGCTCCTTGCCTACTGCACCAACCCAGTATATTGTTTTACCACGGGGATCTTTATCGACTATCATGTTTGCTGAAGGATGACGCCGGCCTAAACGTGTAACTTTGTAACCCTTTATGTCTTCAAAAGGTAAATTTGGAACATTAACATTTAAAATTGTATCGTTTGGTAACGGATGGCGCATTAGATGTTGTACCAATAATTGCACTACCCTACCTGCAGATTGGTAATGTTCATGATCACCAGCTAATGAAACTGCTATTGATGGAAAACCTAAAAATCTTCCTTCCATCGCAGCAGCAACGGTTCCGGAATACAACACGTCATCCCCTAGATTTTCACCAGAATTGATGCCGGAAACAATCATTTTTGGCTGTTGTTTCATTATGGCACGTAAACCAACATAAACACAATCCGCCGGAGTGCCATCGACAGATATAAAGCCATTATCTAATTCGCGGATCCGTATTGGAGTACTTAGTGTTAAAGAGTTACTCGCCGCGCTGCGGTCGCGATCGGGGGCAATTACTGTTACATTCCCTAAGCCGCTTAACGATTCATGCAGCATTGCCAAACCTGGGGCATAAACGCCATCATCATTACTTACTAATATTTCCATAATTTTTACCTTTTGCTGTTCTATTCAATAGGTTCTATAACCTGATAATACTTTTCACCTTGTTTTACCATGCCAAGTTCATACCTGGCTTGTTCTTCTATTGCTGCCGGATGGGTTTTTATATTTTCAATTGTACTTAATAGCTCATTGTTGCGCAGTTGTAATTTTTCAAGTTCCTTCTGTTGCGTTGCTATGGTTTGATGCAACTTATAAACTTTTAGAATGCTGTAATCACCAAACCAAAGCCGATATTGTAATATTAACGAAAATAATAATAAAGCTATAACTATACCTTTCATTTGCTGACACCAAGTTTATAAGCAGCAGATCCGGCATATTTTGCTGTTGGGCCGAGTTGTTCTTCTATGCGTAACAATTGATTATACTTAGCAATCCGATCTGATCTACTCAAAGAGCCAGTTTTAATTTGTTTGGCATTAGTGGCTACTGCTAGATCAGCAATAGTACTATCTTCGGTTTCACCAGAGCGATGCGAAATTATGCAAGCATAATTCGCTTGCTGCGCCATTTTTATAGTTGTAAATGTTTCCGTAAGGGTACCGATTTGATTAATTTTGATCAAAATCGCATTTGCGATACTCTCAGCAATGCCGCGTTGTAAAATTTGCGGGTTAGTTACAAATATATCGTCGCCCACCAATTGTATTTTAGATCCCAGCTTCTCGGTAAGATATTTCCAACCTGTCCAATCGTCTTCAGCAAGAGCATCCTCTAATGACACAATTGGGTATTGTTGCACGAGATTTTCAAAATAATCAGCCAACTCAATGTTGCTGTAATTTTGTTGTTCAGAATTTAATGTGTAAACTCCATTTTTAAAAAATTCATTGCTAGCTGCGTCTATTGCCAAGCTTATATCTTTTCCAGGAATTAAACCGGTGATCCGAATAGCGTTTAGTAAACATGCAATTACTGCCTCGTTGTTTGGCAGATCTGGTGCAAAGCCGCCTTCATCACCCACTGCAGTTTTTAAACCTTGTTGCTGTAATATCTTTTTAAGAGCATAAAAAACTTCAACCCCGTAACGTAATGCTTCTTTAAAAGTTGGAGCCCCATGGGGTACCAACATAAATTCTTGAATATCTAAGTTATTATCTGCATGCGCGCCACCATTAATCACATTCATCATTGGCACTGGTAAGCTTAATTGGCCATGTGGATTAAATATTTGTCTTAAATATAGATACAAAGGTAGATTTTGATCTTGCGCAGCTGCATGCGCAATAGCTAGTGAAACAGCTAATATGGCATTAGCACCAAGTTTGCTTTTATTGGGCGAAGCATCTAAAACAAGCATACTTTGGTCAATGTCTGATTGTTGCGCTGCTGACCTTCCCAATAATAGGGGACGCAGTTCAGCTAAAACGTTATTAACTGCGTGCTGGACCCCTTTGCCCATGTAGCGCGCACTACCATCTCGCAATTCAAGGGCTTCATGCGAGCCGGTCGAGGCTCCGGACGGAACCATGCCGCGCCCCTTGATTCCATTGGATAAAACCACTTCTACTTCAACCGTGGGAGTGCCGCGTGAATCTAAAATTTCTCTTGCAAGGACATCTTGTATTTGTGCCATAAGCCTCAATTAAATTTATGTGTCGCATAAATTATACCTGAAAAATTACGATTGCGGTTTTTTGGGTATTTGTTGGTAAAATAACCAAAACTTGCTGTTCTGCAGCTTTGTTATAAGCTTTTATTATGCCCTTATTTAAAGGTTATTACTATGACAACAATTTTACAGGCCTTGAAACAGAATATGTTTCAAGAAGCCGAGCAACTAATAATAAAAGGCCATCAAATTAATGAGCAAGATGAGTCAGGTTTAAGTTCTTTGCACGTTGCTACCCTAAAGGGTAATATTAGCATTGTGCATCGATTATTAGAGGCAGGCTCGGATCCCAATATACGTACTGTTACTGATTCAGTACACAATGATGAAGATTTTGATGATGATTGTGACTCCATAGTCTCACGGTTACGCGGCTTAGGCAACAAAACTCCATTACACATTGCAGCCAAAGACAGTTTATTTGAAATTGGTCGTTTGTTAATTGCTTATGGTGCAGATATTAACACACTAGATGCTGGCTTATGCACCCCGCTACATTGGAGCGCCAATAAGGGTGATGCAAAATTTGCAAAGCTATTGTTAGAAAATCGTGCTAACCCAAATGCACGCGATCTAGCCTGGAGTACTCCTTTGCACGAAGCAACCCGCAATAATCACGTATCAATTGTAAAATTGTTAATGATGTATAAGGCAAATCCATATATTCGCGACATTGCAAAACAAACTGCATTTGAAATCGCACAACATAATGCCAAAATGTTGAATATTTATCAGTGTTATATCGTAAACAACAACTCAGGGACAATGCATTAGGGTAACCAGTATTTTAATGCTGCATGCCGCAGTTTTGATCTCTGAGCTGACTCCACTCATGCTCTGCGGCGACGCCAGCTTTGCTGCTTGGATCACGCTCTAAACTTTGCATTCCAGATAAGAAACGCGGGGTACCAAGATCAGCTAAATCGTACGGATCAAAATAACAGTCCATACGACGCGTGTCGGGTGTGCCTAGTATGACATGGCAATAACCTTGCTCATCCATACCTGCAATCTGGTGGTTTAACCAGGCATCGTCTTCGTTTGTGGATAATATATTTTTTTGTTGATAGTTACCAGGAGTACAACTTTGTACTGCTTTGAAGAATACTACGGTTGGATCGTAGTTTTGAGTGCCATCTGGGTTATTTTGGCTAACATCTGCTAAAACCACAGTATTGCATATGGTTAAAATTGAAAAAAATGTAAACTTGAATATATTTTTCATACAAACAAGTTTAGATCATTTTTACAATATATGTGACCACCTACACACCTATTTATGCTGTAGCCAGTTCTACATTTCTCTTAACTACTGTATCTAATTCCAATAGAGTAGTTAAAAGCTGTTGCATTTTATCTAATGGCCAAGAATTTGGACCATCGCTCATTGCTTTGTCCGGATCTGGATGAGTTTCCATAAAAATACCAGAAATTCCAGCAGCAACTGCCGCGCGCGCTAAACCAGGAATAAATTCACGTTGCCCGCCAGAAACGCTGCCCTGCCCGCCAGGTAACTGCACAGAATGTGTAGCATCGTAAACTACCGGGCAACCAGTTTGGCGCATGATTTCTAAAGATCGCATGTCTGAAACTAAATTGCCGTATCCAAAAGATACACCACGTTCACAAACCATAATTTGTTGATTACCAGTTTGCTTAGCTTTAGCGACTACATGGATCATATCCCATGGTGCTAAAAATTGTCCTTTTTTAATATTTACTGGTAAACCAGTTGCCGCAACTTTTGTAATAAAATCGGTTTGCCGGCATAACATAGCTGGAGTTTGCAACACGTCTACCACACTGGCAACTTCTTGCATTGGAGTATCTTCGTGTACATCTGTTATAACTGGCACCCCAATTTGTTGCTTAACATTAGCAAGAATTGCTAGACCTTTTTCAATGCCAAGACCTCTAAAACTATTATGCGAGGTACGATTAGCCTTATCGTATGAAGATTTATAAATAAAATTAATTCCAAGTTTTGTGGTAATTTCCTTTAACTTACCAGCTGAATCTAGAGCTAATTGCTCACTTTCAACCACGCATGGTCCTGCAATTAAAAATAATGGTTGCTTCAAACCAACTTCGAAACCACATAACTTCATAGTTATACTCCGTTTTTATGTGCTAAAGCAGCACGTATAAAATCATTAAATATTGGATGGCCACCGCGTGGCTTAGAATTAAATTCAGGATGGAATTGACAACCGATAAACCAAGGGTGATCTGGGATTTCAACAATTTCTACTAGGTTGTTATCGGCTGATCTGCCAACAACTTGCATGCCGGCATTAACGAGCTGCTGGATAAATTTAGCATTTACTTCATAACGATGACGATGGCGCTCACTGATTTGTTTGCTATGGTATAATTTCGCCACTAAACTACCCGAAGTTAAATTACACTTCTGCGCCCCAAGTCGCATCGTGCCACCTTTAGCACTGTCATGGTTCCTGGTCTGCTTGCTGCCATCTTCGCCGATCCATTCTGTTACTAGAGCAATAACTGGATTTTTAGTACTTTGATTAAATTCAGTGCTATTAGCATCATGCAAGCCAACGACATTACGAGCAAATTCGATTATTGCAACTTGCATACCGAGACATACCCCAAAATATGGTACTTTATTTAAACGTGCATACTGTGCAGTATTAACTTTACCTTCAACACCACGTTCACCAAAGCCGCCAGGTACCAAAATCGCATCTAAATCTTTTAATATTGGGCTATCTTTTGATTCAATTTGTTCAGCATCGACATAACGAATATTAACCTGAGTTTGGTTTTCAATGCCAGCGTGTATTAAGGCCTCATTAATTGATTTATAAGCATCAGATAAACCAGTATATTTCCCAACAACACCAACAGTGACCTCATTTCTTGGATTTTGTTGACGTTCAACCACTGCCTGCCATTCAGTTAAGTTGGCAGCTTTGGCAGTCATACGTAGTTTGTGTAATACCGTGTCATCTAAGCCCTGTGTATGTAGCATCAAAGGGATTGCAAAAATTGATTTCATATCTGCACAGCTAATAACTGCTTGTTGATCCACATTTGTGAATAAGGCAATTTTTTTACGATCTGAGTCTGATAAAGGTTTTTCAGTACGGCACAATAGAATATCTGGTTGAATACCAATCGAGCGTAATTCTTTTACTGAATGCTGTGTTGGTTTGGTTTTAACTTCACCGGCAGTGGGTATATATGGCACTAACGTTAAGTGGATAAAAAGTGTATTTTCTGAGCCAAGATCGGCACGGATCTGACGAATTGCTTCTAAAAATGGTAATGATTCAATATCACCTACGGTGCCGCCAATTTCTACTAGCACAATATCAAAACCATTGGCACAACGGAAAATCTTTTCTTTAATTTCATCAGTTACATGAGGGATAACCTGCACTGTGGCTCCCAGATACGCCCCCTGACGCTCCTTTGAAATAACGCTATCGTAAATTTGGCCAGCGGTAACATTATTGTTTCTGGTCATTTTGGTATTAATGAAGCGCTCATAGTGGCCCAGATCTAAATCGGTTTCGGCCCCATCATCCGTTACATAAACTTCACCATGCTGAAACGGGCTCATTGTGCCAGGATCGACATTTAAGTATGGATCTAGCTTTAGCATACTAACTTTGATGTGGCGAGATTCTAAGATTGCAGCCAGCGATGCAGCCGCAATGCCTTTACCAAGCGAAGAAACTACCCCGCCAGTCACAAAAATGTATTTGGTCATAATTATTTGCCCGTAAGATTACTTATTTACGGAATTGTACTTTAACAGGTAGGGTACTATTTCTCAAGTTAATATTTTATTCAGCAAGCTAAATGCTTTGAGCTTTATGTATGGAGACCAAAATATTATTGTACAAAGTTAGCATAAGCTGCATTTCGCGTTGGAGGTTGTTAAGTATATCGGCTGTAACTTCAGGTAAGTCAGGATATTCATGAGTTAGATTGTTGCGTAATTTAAGCAACCCCATCCAATGGTGCGCGCTATCGATAATCCCAAATTTTTCAAGCATATTGGCTTTATCGATCATGCTTAAACCAGTTATATTTTCTCCTAAAGCAGTAAGACACATATCGAACATTTTGCTGCCAATTAGGTCCTGCAGACGACCAAATCTACTTGTTAGTGTTTCAAAAGCGAAGATTTGTTCTTGCGATAAACTTTGTATTTTGCTTGCATCTAATGGGAATAGCTTTTCAACTACGGCATAAGCCTAGTGTACGCGTTGTTCATGAATTTTCGATACATTAATGATCGCTGATGTTTCATTCTTGCTCATAAAATACGTACCCCTGTGCTTTTAGCAATTTCATAAATATCTAGGGTTTTGTTGGCAGATAGCATATTAATAACAACATCAATCTTCTGCTCACCAATAATGTTCCACAAACTAATTATAAACTCCTTTTCCTTAAATCTTACATGGTTAAAATCGTTATTATGTGTTTCTATGTAGAGATCAATGTCTCCACCCTTTTTATCCATTTTAGCGCGGGAGCCAAAAACCCAAAGTCGATCTTCAGGCAAAAAAAACTCTCTAAATGATTTAAGAAGAGCTTCTAATTCCGCATCAGACAATCTAACAAGCTTAACATTATCTTTATTCATTTCAGCAACTTACTATGACTTCTATATTTGAGTAAAATTACATATATTGCAATATAGTCTCACGACCACAAACCGACAATTGCCACAAGTTTTCCATCTGCAAAAACTAAAGGATATTTGTGGCGTTCCCAAACCGGAATACCAAATTGTTGGAATAATTTTTTAGCCTTTGCACCATGTGAACCTTTTTTAACAATAATATTCTTTTGCTGTAACTCTGCCAAATAATTGCTATCTTTGCTAATTTGTGCAGGTTGTAATTTGGTGTTGTCTGGTAATTGCAATTCAGATTTCAGATCCCAACAAACGCTAAAGTTTTCAGGTGTATTTGCTGCGTCACAATCTAAAACATACAACCTACCCTGAAACCTCCTGATTTGTTTTTCTGCAATTACAAATTGAGGGTTCGCGTCAACTGCAGCACCAATTACTTCATTTACGATAGTTTGTATATGTTGTAAACTTGCTGAAATATTGTGTTGTTGCAACCAAGCGCGTAAAGTTTCAAACTGCCAGGCAAATGATAATTTTGACCAGCGCAAAACATTTAAGTTATTTCCAGGGAGATCAATTACTTGCTGTAGATTCTTAGTAATCTCTGGTTGCAAACAATCTACTAATTGTTCACTTAAGATCCCAGCTCGGTTTATATTGGCAACAACTGCAGGCCAACGTTGCTTTAACTGTGGTATGATTATATTTCTAATAAAATTACGATCGAAGTGTAATTCATTATTTGTTTCATCATGGACATAATTTAAATTGTTTAATCTAGCATATTCGATGATGTCTTCTTTGCGACACTCCAACAAAGGTCGCAACAAAGTAATATGTCCAAGCTTAGATTCGAGCTGCATGCCAGCCAAACCTGTTGGTCCAGTGCCGCGACATAATCTATACAAAATAGTTTCGGCCTGATCATCGGCATGATGCGCTAATAATAATATTGCATCTTTGGGTAAGTTTTTTTGCCATGCAGCGCGCCGCGCATTACGTGCAGCATCTTCCGGGCTTTGCTTTGGTTGTGCGGTTGCATCGACAGTTACTGTGGTTAGAGGGATATTTAACACAATGCATTGCTGCTCGCAATGTTCTTGCCACTTAGCTGCATTAGGGCTAAGACCATCGTTAATATGAATTGCGTTTAAATTGTTAAACTGTTGCCTGGCTAAATGTAACAAGACGTGTGAATCCACGCCGCCACTATATGCAACCCAAACTTTATTATTATGTGCGGCACATATAGTGGCGATTTTTTTAAGATCTAACATTGTTACTTTGCTTGTAGGCCCATAGCCATGTACTTCTTATAACGTTCATCTAGCAACGTATTTATATTTTTTGCTTTTAAAGTATTTAAGTTGCGTATTAGAGCATCTTTTAGAGTATTTGCCATTAGATCAATATCGCGATATGCGCTGCCTAATGGTTCCGGTACAATTTCGTCAATCAAACCGATCTCTAAATGTTTTTTTGCAGTAATGCCCATAATTTCTGCGGCTTCTGCGGCGCGCTCTGCGCCTTTCCATAAAATACTCGCGCAACCCTCAGGTGATATTGTTGCGTAGTAAGAATATTCTAACATTAAGGTGCGATCGCCAACTCCAATACCTAATGCACCGCCGGAACAACCCTCCCCAATTACAACGCAAATAATTGGTACTTTAAGTTGTGCCATGATCATTAAATTCTTAGCAATAGCCTCGCTTTGACCGCGTGCTTCAGCTCCAATCCCAGGATAAGCTCCAGGCGTATCGATTAAAGTGATGATCGGCAATTTAAACTTCTCTGCCAGATTCATTAAGCGCATTGCTTTACGATAACCCTCCGGCTGCGGCATACCAAAATTACGCATGACCTTTTCTTTAGTGTCGCGACCCTTTTGTTGGCCAATAATCATCACCGGCTGATTTTGTAATCGTGCTATCCCAGCAACAATTGCTTTATCGTCAGCAAAGAAACGATCGCCATGCAACTCATCAAAATCAGTGAATATTCTTGAAATATAATCTAGGGTGTATGGTCGCATCGGATGCCTAGCTAGCTGAACAACTTGCCAGGCGTTTAAACTTTTGAAGATAGCCTTAGTTAATTCGCGACTCTTGGACTGTAATTTATCGATTTCTTCGCTAATGTTAATGGCTGAATCTGTACCAACAAGGCGTAACTCCTCAATTTTGGCCTCTAATTCTGCCACTGGTTGCTCGAAATCCAAGAATTTCATCATATATGGTTCCTATATATGCCTTGCTACTTTGGGCATAGAATACCGCAAATAGTTAGTTTCGACAATCAAGTTATAATGTAAGCAATTTACATAGCAAATTTTAAGAGCGTTAAATGCCATCAGCAATAAGTTTAGCGAAAATAATACTTGTATACATCAGTTCTAATAGGTTATTTTGCTTAAAAGATACTCTAATAAAGGAATTATAACATGCCTGTTGATCAAGATACCCTACAACAACTAGTATTTGAAGCTGCGTCTAAAAGTTCATTAGTAAAAGTAGCGACTGATGAAATTGTCGCAAGAACTGAAGCAATGCGACAAGATCAGCTAATGATTGCTGATAAGTTAGAGCACAGCGCGGATAATAATGCACTTATTGATTATAGCGGTGATCGATTGCGTACTCGTGCCCTGGACTATGTCGAATTTGAATTGCGTAATTACGCATTATTTGATGGGATTGCTGCAAGGGCTGAAGTTCCAGTATTACCGCAAATCCGTTCGCATCGCATGCGATTAATGTTAGGAGTGTTTCAAAATGAATTATTGCATTCGCCAGAGGCGGATAATTTAATAAGCCAGCTTGCGCATGGTAAATTTCATACAGATGATTCTTTTGAAGATCGAATTCCTTTATTGCGCACAGGTTCATATTGGGGATCTAATGCCGGGGTATTACAATCCACTAGATTACTAGCAACTAGATTCGCATTTAGTGGTGAAGACATAACAAATTATTATCCTACTAGCGTTGCCCATGCTGCACTGTGCGATCCATTATTTAAACCAACTTTTGATTTATTGTCACAATCTAAATCACAATTCTTAGTGCGTTTACGAGGTAATAACCCTCAAGATACTTTGGATTGCTTTGGTTTTGTACATGGTGGCTATGCTTTTGGTGGTAGCAGGGGCGAGGTTGAGTTACCATTAGTCACAGATGCTCCCAAACAATTTTTACCAGACGACTGCTCATCTATAGTAAATAAATGGCTGGATAGATCCGGTATTACTTGTAATCGAAGACTATCTTCTACGCTAACAACCGCGGCAATGTTGTATCATTGGCGTAGTAGAAGAGAAACCTCGCAACAAAGTGTCTTTGTAGATCCAGCTACATATACGCCTGCTGTTAGTAGATTATATTCAAGTTTAACCGCTGTGGAACCAAACCAAAATCGAAGTTGTGTAAGTGGTGATATTTTTTTGCAGCAATACTTTAACACAACCAACAAGATTGATTCGGCAGCACCAACTAAAGGACACACCGGAGTTGTTTTAGGCAAAAATATAGATGATCCGACAGAAGCGCTTGTAATAGAGTGTGCTAGGAACATGGAGATTGAAAATCCTGCAGCGGGAGTTTACGGCTGCGCAGGGCTTGGAGTTGGCATCCACAGCACAGAATCTAGAGAGACTTTTCCTGACGCGATTCGAACTACAATGTTCTTAAGACCAAAAAGAGCCTAAGAATGTCTAATAACACGGATGTCCAGTGCAATCGTTTTAAGTGCGTGGACTGCTACCTTGCTTTGGCTTGTGCCCAGGGGCTCCAATCCCAAATAGCAGTCCGCCTTCTTTGTCGTCATGCAATAAACGGTGAATTTCTGCTAGGCCTGGTTCATTATGTCTAGCAGCTTTACGCTCTAAAAAACTTTCAATAGCTGTTTTACGATCAATCCCTGCTTTTATAAGAAAATCTATCATTTTAGGATTAATTCTTGGTTGTAATATTGCAAGCCTTAATAAATCAATACTATGTTTTGTAAAGTTTAAGGAAATTTTAGATTTAATGAACTCTAAAATTTTTAAATCGTTGGCCAGCACGCAATTATAAGCACATTCTTGTAATTCTTTATCAGTATAATTTTTAGCTTGTTTTGCAAAAATATCTAATGCGATCGGTGGCTTTGCAACTGGCATACCGGCTAAGGCATATGATTCCATTACTACTATAGTTTCGGATTTAGTGTTTTTTAAATGTTTAGCTATTGCCTCAGCGCAATCAGTAATATTTTTAAATTCTAATGCTGTAGAATTACCAGCATGATAAACACAATATGAGCCGCTTTGGAACATTACTCCTACTGCGAGTTTTTTATTACCGATTCGGATCATACGATTCTTGATGGCTAAACCTCTTAATGCGTCAAGCAAGTTCTCACGACTTACCAACATTACTAATTGAAAATCGGGTTTAGCTATTTCTACTTGCGCATCTACCACTAACCCTGGAATTTCTAATTTTAAAATATTTTCTGGGATATGTGGAAAATAATCACTATTTGAATTCGTCATATACAATAAGTACAACAACTCTTTGTAAATTGCAGGGCGCTTTTCAGAACGTTTTAACAATGTAAAAAATTCTGATTCCAACCCTATGGCTTTCATATATAGCCAAACGCTAGCTAATCCAGCCGAAAAGCAATTATGCATAGAGACACCGAGATTTATCCCAGCATCTTTTGCGTAAGTTATAAAACTATCACTTTTAGTTATTAGCTTCATAAAAGGCATAATAGTTATCTCGCATTTATTTGAATTGGATTTACTTAACTTAATTATGGCAGTTAATATGCTAATTGCGAGTCTTTTGGCAATAAAAAAGTTAGTTTTTTGACGTTTATTGGTCAAAAATTTGACAAATATTGGGTAGTGACAAATGCTTAATATGGTATGGCGATTCACGCTGAACTGCTAAATCTGGTATAGGAAGATGGCTTAGAGTAAATTGGAGGTTTTATGACTGTTAAACAGAACGATGACCTACTAAGTGCATCCGATAGCATAACTGACGGCAAATCGATTGAAACAGAGAATCCACTTTATGCCTTGCATCAGGCCATTGCTGCTATGCCGGATGTTGATCCTGAAAAGGTAGCAGCTGTGATCAAAAAATTGCAAAACGGCGAACTAGCTTTGCTGAGTGATGACCCATCACAGCGTAGTGCTGCAGCAAATCGAATTGCGGCGCGCATTATGGAAGAATCTTTGGGTGTAGCAAGCACTAAGACTGAAGATTAAAATATTCATCCAGGAAATCTCTAACCCCGCGTTTGCATGTAGCATCAAAATGTCTTGTTAGAAACTCACGCCCACTCGGTTGAACTTCTGCATACCAACGATGCTCCGGTGGTATCACATCGATTTTATGGCCTTCAGGAATTATATATTGCGGTTTGCGCAGCGATTTTGAGCCAGTTTCAGGATTCAAAAATTTGCGATCGGGCATTTCTTGCAATAATGCATGTGGTTCTAGGATAAAGACGTATTTATTCTGCGAAGTGTTTAATTGAATATATGTATCAACAGGCGTGGGCCCGCTAAAGTGCTGTAGCATATCGTTGTGCAAATCTAATAAAAACTTGATAATAGTTTCATCGCTAACGGCTTTGAAGTACATTCTTAAAAATATAGAATCTGGATTGGTGCCGACTTGTACGATTTCCAAAGTTGCATTTAGATTTTGTAAGTTTATAGTAGTTGTTGCAGGTAAGTTATAAATAGGAAAGTCCGCTAGGGTTCCACGCGCAATATGTAAATGTTGGGTTGGTTGTGTAGAATATGCGATGGTATTTTGAAATAAATACAAATAGTATTCGCCAGGCAACAGCTTTCTATCTAATGGCGGGCATAATAGTGGCATTTCGCGAAACATCTTTTCAATATCCCGGGCGCTATTATCTATTTCTTCACGTACATCGATCGGCACATTCCATTCATATGCTACTGAGCCATAATCTTGAAGTCCCTCTATTAAGCCGTCGCCACATAATGATAAACCATGGCCAGGTGAATATGGCATTTCATTCGGCCATATTCTTAAATGCTCTAAACTATTTGCATCGCGTAATTTTAATAATGCATAGCGTCGTCGCCACGACATTACTAAATAGCGCTTTGGTGTCCAATCTTCAGTTATTTTTCGACTAATCAGTACTAGATTGTTGCTTAAAATCCCAGCCATTTTAATTGCAGCGTGTAGTGTTGTTGGATTGCATAAATTTTGTAGTTGCTCTGGCACGTCGGTAAAACACGCCCCTGGGGTATTGTTGCAAAATTTTGCGTATTTGTAATATATATTTTGTGCTTCAGCCGTTGGGTCAACTACAAAATATTTTTGAATCAAACTCCAAACTTGTTCTTTTATTGATTGCGGTAGCTCGCCGTAATGTGAGATGCGTATATTGTAATTAGTGGTAGATAATAGTTCTACTATTAGTTTTTTGATACAATACAGGTAAATTAATTGTTGTGCCTGACTGAAATAAAATATATTTGCAATGCTCGTGGCATCAATTTCACTACGTCCATAGGCCCATAGACCGCCCTGTTTAATAAATGCCTGATAAATTTGCTGTTCATACTCTTCTAGAGCTCTTGTTCGCTGTTCAAAATTTTGTAGTGATATGAATTGATCTGCAGCAACATATTTATCCATGTCAAAATATACATAGCGGGTTATATGTGCTGCATCGCACATGCGGATGTAGTAAAAGTAGAAGCAACAAATATTTCCGTTACCAGCTCCGTAGTATTCACTTGTTAAATCGAGGCATTCTTGTTGTAGTTCTAAAATTTGATGTTGAGGGGGCATTAAGTGATTAATTTCATATTTATCTGCAACGCGTTGTTTAACTTGTTGTACAATATTTTCTAATTTGTCGAGGTATGCTTGCCAGCGTTCTTGCAAAGTTGTTAATTTTGAACAAGATGGTAGATTAAACTTCTTTTCCGGTGGAAATTTATAGGTGTTGAGTTGTTGTGCTACTACATTGGTGATTGTATCGTTATCTAGTAGAATTCCATTTTTTATTACATCCTTTATTTGTTGAATTGGATCACCTTGGGTTGGCAAATTAAATTCAGGAATTTTAGCATGTATCAAACTTGGCTCTAACTCTATTGCAAAAACTTCCGCAATGATTCGTGAAATTTTTTGTGCTGGTGACCAAGCCGCATTCATTTGTTATATAAACCTTTTTTGAAAAATTGCATCTTTAAAAAGTATATGTTAACTTGTTGCAATGAAAAATAATACTCTCACAAGATTTAGCAATACGGAACTTCAAGATCTAGATGCCTTCTTAAGAAGACAAACTAGTAACATGTCATTAGTTAAAGCTCATGGTTTTATCACAGCTATAGTTTCCTTTCCAGATTTATTTCTACCCAGTGAATGGATCCCGATTTTGCTTGGCGAATTAAATAATGGTGGTTCTAACAACAGCAATAAACTTATGTTAGACAGGCTAATAACCATGTATCGCCAGATTAGTGATAGTTTAGGATCTGACAAACGTTTTGAGTTTTTATTTTCAGCTGACGAACCTAGTTTAAGTATTGAACAAGCTTCTTATAGTCACATTCAAGAGTGGTGTAATGGCTATTGTTTAGCATTAGTCTGGAATGAATCTGAATGGCTTAATGTGGCGGAAGATTATATTACTCAAGCTTGCGCTACATTTTTTATGATCACCGATTTAATTTCTAATGCAAAACAAGGGCTACGCACCAAATTAAGTGACAAACGATATTTAGTAAAAAATTTGCCTGATTTAGTAAAAGCACTGTATGTGTATTGGCTTGGCAAACAAGATGATATGTTGTTTGCAGCACCGCAAATACATCGAGATATTATCTGTCCTTGTGGTAGCACTAGAAATTATTATGATTGCTGTTGGATAGAACTATCAGAAGCAGTTATACATTAAATATAATGCTATAGACTATCAGTTGTCCTGATTTGTTTTGGGTATTTTTTTTAAAGCTGGTCTTGGTGGCCAATTTTGTTTTTGTAATGGACCAATCCTGCCTGGATCAGGATCATCAGTATTAGCTCTAAATGTTTTATCATCATGTAATAAGTTTGCAGTGCGTTCTACAATATGTGTTAATTGTTCGTAATCTTGATCAGGTTTTTCAAGAGTATCTGGATCTAAAAGTTTGGCAAATTCTCGCAACATTTGTGCGCGAATTTCATCTTCATCTTCGAAGTCTAACTCCTCATGCCGATGATGATTTTTAAAATCCATTAAGCGCTTTTCTAAATTTTCTAATCTTTCGTTTAATTGGTCATTTGTTAACTTTTCTTGTTCAACTTTAATAATTTGCATTTGTAGTAATGCTACGACAAGACAATGTATGAACATGCCTTGCGATATTTCGTTTTGTGAAGGTTTTTGTGCGTCATCGCCAGCAAGATACTGTTTAATCTTATTAATTAAATTGTTTTGTGCTTGTTGTTTAGGATCGACAAACATAATTCGGCCCCCTCTTCTTATTAATTTTGACTAGATTGGATAACAAAAGTTCAATTTTTTCGTGCAATTTCACTCTATTACGGTCTCGGTGATGGCCGCCTTTTAGGCTGCGGTTGCGGTAGAGGTGTATAAGAACTATATAATAGATGCGAGCAGCCCTTTTCTACGGCAAGCTCTTTAGGGGTTTTTCCTTCATTGTT
>JAGVLG010000052.1 GCA_020054325.1 Gammaproteobacteria bacterium | reverse complement strand
TCGTTGCCTTAATACTTCACTGATCTTACACATAGATAATCTACCCATGATTTGCCTCCAAATCTCATTGGAGGCTTTTAAATTAAAATGGATTCATTGGTTAGCTAACATGCACTTGTGTATGCACCTGTTCGCGCAGCACCGGAATAAGTGTTCGGGCACTATCGGAATCGGTGTTCGGGAGAAATCGGAATTAGTGTTCGAGTGAGATCGGAGTGGGTGTTCGACTTACGCTGGAATCGATGTTCGATTTAGGTCGGAATAAACAACAAGCGACATTTGAAAGAATAACCGATGCTAAGCGATGGGCGCAGCAAACGGAAGCAGCAATTCGTGAAGGGCGTCACTTTAAAACCACAGAAGCAAAGCGTCGCACTCTTGGCGAGATGATTGACCGTTACATCAAAGATATAATTCCTAGCAAACCAAAGAATATAAAGAATCGCACACTGCATTTAAATTGGTGGAAATCTGAGCTTGGGGAATATGCGTTAGCAGAAGTCACCCCCGCATTGATTGCAGAGCACAGAGATAAATTAAGTAATGGTATTACCAGATTTGCTGAAAAAAGATCGCCATCAACAGTTATACGCTACATGGCTGCGCTATCGCATGCATTCACAATTGCTATAAAGGAATGGGGGTGGCTAGATGATAGTCCAATGCGCAAGGTTACAAAACCTAGGGAGCCACGCGGACGTGTTCGCTTTCTATCTGACACCGAAAGGACAATATTTTTAAATGTCTGCAAAGAGAGCAACAATCCATATCTTTATACTGTTGTTGTTCTTGCGCTTTCAACCGGTGCGCGTCGAAATGAAATTCTTAGTTTACGCTGGGATTTGGTCGATTTCACACGAAATGTTATTACTTTACAAGAAACCAAAAACGGCGAAAGGCGCGTATTGGCTTTAAGTGGCCATGCTTTGCATTTAATTAAAAAGCTTGCTGAGAAACACCATCCAAATACTGAATTAGTATTTCCCGGTAGCAATTTAAAAACGCCTGCCGATATCCGTGGCGCCTGGGAAAATGCCTTGAAAGAAGCTGGCATTTCCGATTTTCGCTTTCACGATTTGCGGCATTCATGTGCTTCATATTTGGCGATGAATGGCGCCAGTCTTGCAGAAATTGCTGAAATCCTGGGGCACAAAACATTACATATGGTCAAACGCTATGCGCACTTATCTGATTCGCATACCAGCAAAGTAGTTGCGAGCATGAATGAAAAAATTTTTGGTATGGAGACTTTAGTTGATGTCAACGATTGAATTAGAAAAGCAAACTTTAGTAAAAAGCATTTGGACTCGTAAGATTTGCAAGATGCATACGGGACATTTAAATCAGTATGCTCCATCTAAAGAGTATATTGAGATCGCATACAGTAAAATATATGGTCCAGCGTTAATTATTGGCATTAAATGGACTGTTGAGCAGGCTGCACATTTTTTAGTAGGAGAAGATCCAGCAGATGATTACTGGTTGCCTAATACAGGGCATTACGTAACCGCTGAATACCAAAAAATGTCTAAAGCGATCACTGATTCCTATATGCGCGAGGAACTTCAATTAATTGAGCAACGTCAGACAAATGGTCGTATCTTGCTTGTAGCTGAAAATATAGAATTTATTAGATGGGCAATTAATACTGGATTAAATAATATACCTGATGTTTTGCTTGAATATGCTAGCAGTATGCCATATGAAAAATCAATATCTGTAAAATTAATACCGGAAAAACATGATTCCTTGGCTTGTTCCTACAGTATTATTAAAGATGGGGAAGGTTATATCATTATTTTTAATAATATAAAGTTGCCATTTATAGTTGCCTCTAAGGGTTTGGAATATTTAAAAATGCTTTTGCTGAATCCTAATAAAGAATTTTCTATCAATGATCTGTATAAGATTGCTAATCCAAATATGCCTGTACAATGCGACGTAAACCTCGTGGATTCAGGCCTAGATGGCTTCACAGTAAGCGATGACACGGCTAATTCAAGCGATCTTATTGATGATGAGACACTCGAACGACTTAACGATCTTGAGGAAAAAATTCGGCAAGCAATTTTAGCTGAAAATATTAAGTTGGCTGAAAAATTAGAGAATCAACGCGAAATTCTACAAAAGTATATCATAGATTCATCATTCAAGGGCGAAAGTAAAAAATTCCCAACTGACACAGATTCAAGACGTTCCACTGTGCAGCAATCAATTACGGCTGCTATCAAGAAGATTGGCGATCTTTCCCCAGAGCTAAACCAGCATTTAACTACATCGATAAAGAAGCAACGCGGAAAATGTTGGTATCAGCCGGCAGAGGCAATTGATTGGTATATTCCGCTGTAAAAATCAATTTTACAGAATGTAAAATCTAAATTTACTCCCTAACTCCTGTAAGACGTCACACTGTGTGGCGTTATTAGATCACTAACTATTACAGGAGATCATAATGTCTAAAAGGTTAGCGCCTGTTAAACAAATCCCGTTCCTATATCCTGGAGCATTCTCACAATCATCTATCCGTTGGTTAATTTTTAACGAAAAGCACAATGGCTTTGCGACATGCGTACGCAGGATCGGAAAAAAGGTTCTGATCGATCTAGATGCATTCGAGACTTACATCGACGCGCAACAAACTAACTAGGGGTGAACATGTTTCATGATGAAGACACCGCTAGTGTTTTTGCAGAACTACTAGCGGCTAATAGAGATAATTTACAAGACAATATTAACATAATTGATAGATCTTTGAAATTAAGCATAGTGCAAGCGGCGTTTAATGGTCGCATATCCTACCAACTTGCCGATGGACTGATTCAATACCTAGCCTACAGGGGAATATTATGCAAGATTTAAGTAATTATTTTCTTGATTTTATTACAGCTACAGGTATATCAGCACCCAGATGTATTATACCTGATGGTCAAATACATCGATTCTATAACGGTAAACGTAGCAGTAAAACTGGATGGTATGTATTTAACGGATTTGCAGGAGCAGTTGGTGATTGGCGCACTGGTGAAAAACATCGATTCTATCCAAAAGATATTCAAGCGCTAGAAGTAGATTTAACTGAGCTTGGTAAGCGAGCAGAGCGATTAAACACACAAAGAGAAAATGAAATTAGAGCTCAGCATGCGCAAGCAAAACTTGTTGCTAAAGCAGTTTGGGAAAACTCTATAGAAGTATCAATACATCCATACCTAATTAATAAATCTGTAAAGTCGTATGGTTTACGAGAACGTTGTACAGGTGAGCTCATTGTTCCTGGGTATAACGTGCTAGATGAATTAACAACATTACAATTTATAACTGTTAAGGGGAATAAAAAATTTCTTCCAGGAAGCCAGGCTAGTGGCAGTTATTTCGTCATTGGATTAATAAATGATGTGCTATGTATTGCTGAGGGCTATGCTACTGCGGCGACAATTCATACAGCCACTGGTTATGCAGTAGCTGTTGCATTCAATGATAGTAATCTTGGTAAAATTACAAGAATTTGCCGTCTTAAGTATCCAAAAGTAAAAAAACTTATCGTTTGTGCCGATGATGATTTTGAAACAGCGGGTAATCCTGGTTTAACCAAAGCACGTCAAGCCGCGATAGAGAATCACGCATATCTGACTGTTCCGTTGTTTCATAGCACACGTCCGTCAAAGGCAACAGATTTCAATGATATGTCCAAAATTTATGGCAATGAATCAGTTAAGGAAGCTATATACCATGCAAAGCAAATTTAATTTAAATGAAGACCTAATCCAACCAGTAAATGACAATGGTCATTTTAATAGTAAATCTGCGCTGTTACAGCACAAAAAGATACTCAAGCAGCTTTTGCGTAAAGTAGGATCAGTGGATTTTTTAGTATTAACAGGTTTAAATGAAACTAAAAAAGTTACAAACGCGCATTATCATGTGGTTGTAATTGAAGAAATTATTAGACTTGCGGAGGCACATGATTGGGGCTTGTGTCGGAATAATGATTTCTTCTATTTATACAATGGCGCGTATTGGAATATTCTAGAAAGTGATGAGCTGAAGACATTTTTAGGCAAAGCTGCAGAAAAGATGGGAGTGGATAAATATAAAGCTAGACATTTTAGATTTAGAGATGAACTATTCAAGCAATTTATTGCCATTGGTAATCTTGCAAAGCCTGAGTTAGATCACGATACTACATGCATTAATTTATTGAACGGCACATTTGTAATAACGCGTAAAAATACAGTTCTGCAGAAGTTTGATCGAAAGGATTTTATCACTTATCAATTGCCATTTGAATATGATCTTCATGCTACTGCACCTTTGTTTACTACGTATTTAAACAAAGTTTTGCCTGATATGCAAAAACAAATGGTTATAGCTGAATTTCTAGGCTACATTTTCGTACGTCCAAGCACTTTAAAGCTTGAAAAAACCTTAATGCTGTATGGTAGTGGTGCAAATGGTAAATCTGTTTTTTACGAAATAGTAAGAAATTTACTTGGTGTACATAACGTTTCAGAATATTCGCTGCAATCATTAACAGATTTAAAGGGGTATCATCGTGCCAATCTGGCTAATAAGCTTTTGAATTATGCTAGCGAGATCAATTGCAAGTTAGAGGCCTCTTTCTTCAAACAGCTTGTTAGCGGTGAGCCAGTAGAAGCGCGTTTACCGTATGGCAACCCGTTTATGCTGTATCACTATGCAAAATTTATCTTTAACTGCAATGAATTACCAAAAGACGTAGAACAAACTGAAGCATATTTTAGAAGATTTATGATTATTGCTTTTGATGTAACTATTCCGGAGGAAGAACAGGACAAGCAGCTTGCGCAAAAAATTATTGCAACTGAATTATCTGGGATTTTTAACTGGGTTTTAGAAGGTCTTGCGCGGCTCCTAGCACAAGGGAAATTTACTGTTTGTGATGCAGTCAAGCAAGCTCGTAAGCAATATGAACTAGAGTCAGACAGTGTGAAAATGTTTTTGGAAGATCGAGGATATGCTCCAAGCGCAAATCTGTATATAAGTTTGGAAAATTTATATACTGAATATAAGGAGTTTTGCGTGTGTGATGGTTATAGGCCTGTACATAAGCGTAATTTTAGCAAACGCCTACAAACTGCTAATATTACAATTGTGCGCCGAGGAAAAGGGATGGTTGTTTTTGTTATGAGCTATGAATCTCTTGAGAAATAATGTTTTATATCTACACAAGCTACACGATTTACACATGGACGCATCTTGATGTAAATTGTGTAGTAAATGTAGCCGGCAAAACATATGTTTTTGCTAAATTGTGCTTGTTATTAACAACGAAATACAAGGTTGATTGAAATGACATTTAAAGCTGGAAAATCTGGTAATGAAAATGGCAGACCAAAAGGAACGGGGTATAGGCAGCAAATATTTAACATTCTTGTTGAATCGCATAGGGAAGAGCTATTTAGCTGTGCGCTTAAGCTTGCGCTATCTGGCAATGAAAATATGTTACGTCTATTTCTTGAACGCATGCTGCCACCAAAGCCAAAATCAGATGCTATAAGCTTCTCTTTGTCTGTTGAGAGTTTGGTTGAAAAAAGTAGTGTATTAATGCAAAAATTGTCTGAAGGCGAAATAAATGTTTCCGATGCTGAAACATTAATGAGAACTATATATATGGAATCTAAAATTTATGAAGCCGATGAACTTAAGAAACAGGTCGATGAACTTATGAGAAGAGCTGGTAAAGAATGAACATAAGATCAAAAATTAAAATCCTAATGTCTTACTTTAAGTTGCAACCAAAAGTAGTATTCTGTATGAGCGAAGATGAAATTACAGGCGATCACGCCGATCCAAATGTAATTTATGTTGTCTTTGACATTGGTAAGCTTAAAAGGGAATAGATCATTCTAAAACTAAAGCTAGAAGCCCACAAACTAATGGTATTGTTGGTACGCCAGGACAAGCCTGGTTGAGTAAGTTGGTGAAATTCCAACCCGGAGAAGGTGTAACTAACCACCCGGAATTGAGTGTTGCGGCATAGTG
>JAGVLG010000045.1 GCA_020054325.1 Gammaproteobacteria bacterium | reverse complement strand
TTACGCGCAATTATTATGTAACCCGATAGTCAGAAAATCATAAAACTGGGGCATGTTAACATAGATTTTTGGAATATGCTAATATTTCATAGTAACAAGGCGCTAATATTATGTAATTTTAAAGGATTGAAATATGCATATTCACAACACCCCCACCAGCTATGGCATTGTTGCCAAATCGCTGCACTGGATCCTAGCGATACTAATTATTGGAGCCTGGATAGTTGGCGATTATGCAGCTGACTTACCAAATGATGCGCCCAATAAATTCCAATTATATGATCTACATAAATCGGTTGGAATGGTGATCCTAATGTTAGTTATTATCAGATTGAGTTGGCGGCTGTATGATGGCAAGGCTGTGGCAAGCGAAGCTAAAAACAAAATCATTATGCTTGCGGCTAGGACGGTACACTTTTTATTGTATGTGTTTATGTTCGTACAGCCACTAACTGGCTGGGCAATGTCATCAGCGGCCGGTTATGCCCCAAATTTTTTTGGTTTATTCACTTTCCCAGCATTAGTGGCACAAAATCCAGAAATGGTACATCAGTGGTCCGAGTTGCATGAAATTTCAGCATATATTTTATTAGGATTGTTTACATTGCATGTTGCAGGGGCTTTATTCCATCATTTTGTACTGAAGGATAATACTCTGCGTAAAATGACTATCGATTAGTATGAATAGTTAACCACCGCGCGGTCTTTTTCTTCTTGCTGCAGCTCCAGCACTTGCCGCTGCACCAGCTCCCGCAGCTACGGTTGGTTGCAGAATTTGCATTTGATGATCAACTACCGCCTGCACTTTATCCGGATGTAAAATGTTACGATGATAAACATCAAAATATTTTTTATGGTGTGGATAATTTTGTAGAAAGGTTGATGAATGCAACTGATAATTCTGGACAAAGGCTGATGGATCTTGTTGTGCAATAAAGTTCGAAAAATCATTAATAAAATTAATAAACTTAGCGACTACTTCGTTTATTTTCACAATATCTATTTGCCCTAGAAAAAAATATTTACCCAGCACATGTACAGTAACTACCTGTGTGTTGTTATGCGGAGTTATCAGTAAAAAATTGCCATCTTGTATTTGTACAATTGAAGGGGAGTGCAACTGACTACCAGCTGCAACATCAAGTGCTTTTAGCACATCTGGATCATGCAGGAAATCTGCTTCAGTAATAGGCCCCGGCGGTTTAAATTCATCTGGTGCTGACGGGGCAAAGTCATCTTCTTCTAAACCAAGCGAAACAGGCTCCAATGGTTGCCCAGCCAATACACTAGGGTCTACACCCAACTCTAGCGCTCCCTCAGTTAGGTTAGCTAAAGCTGCGCGAACCTCAGCATCTGAGAGATCTTGAAAAGCCGGCACTGGCAGATCCTCTAATGAACCAGGAGGTAAAGCTGGATCAACTCCTGCTTGTTTATGTGTGCTGGTTCTTCTACTTTTTTTCTTATCCGGCATAATGCAAGCCCCATCCTACAATATTAGTTTAACTAATCGACATTTAGTACGACAACCTGTATACAAAAAAGTTGCCGGTTGTAGCTACACGTTTGAACTAAATGGCCTCAATATAGTCAATAAGTTATAATATCTGTGGTATCTGCGAGACCAAAAGTATGCCTGAAGATGATTTTCCATTTGGCGATCCTACTGCTCCCAAACAGCGCTCTGTAATTATAGGTGCAGGGCCTACAGGTTTATTACAAGCATTATTTATGTGCCAACGTGGCCATGACGTTACTGTACTTGAAAAAAGAGAAAATTATATTTCTCGCGAAAACTCCCTATTAGAACAACAGGAAGCGGTAATCCTGCTCTTAAAAAACTTTACTAATTTTTATCAGTGCGGTTACCAAATAGAGTATAGGTATACTGGCGATAAAATAAATATTGATATAACACACGATCCCAAAAAAATTACTGATCCAAACGCCAAATTGGAGGATATTGATAAAGAGTTTATTAAAGAGTTGCAACAAGCCAATGACGATATCGCCACCAATGCATTTCAAAAATATGTATTACAAAAGCAAAAAAGTTTACAAAACAAACATCGGATGGAAATAGTTACCCAAGCAGAAGCTATAGATCTAGATCCGAATGCAAAGTCATTGCATTATGTAGATGCTAAAAATCGTGAATTTGTGGAGCTTGGCTATGACAATCTTTTTATTTGCGAAGGAGCGCATCGCACCTTGACTAATAAAATTATTGATCCTAAACAAACAATAGCTATGGAAAATCCAGATGATGTCCAATGTGCGCATGGGGTTGGTTTTATGAATGTGCCACCGGAATTATTGGATGCGTATAAAAAAGTGCAGCAGAAGAAACCATTATGTGGCGTAATATTACCATTAACAGTATCGAAGATCCGTTATAAAAGAGCTGAATTTAAAGCGCTTGGTTGGGGCTATAAGAGTACTCCAAAATTTTACATTGCAGCTAGCAATGAACCACCCAGATTTTATTTTGTTGGAGAGATCCCTAAAGCATGGCAATCAGCCCTAGAAAAGGCAAAAGAGTCTGGGGATCCAAACGCAATTGCAGCTGCAAAGAAAGCTATCGACGATAATCTTGAAAAATGGTTTAGAATTGCTATATCAGCCGAATACCCTGGAATAGATCCAGAAAAGTTGTTTATAGATCGCACTGGTAATACCCAAGCACAATCTTTTATGGCCAAAACCCCAACATTACTACAAACTCCCTTTGTAAAGACCAAAAGCGGCGGCCGGATCTTTTTTGTCGGTGATGCATTATTTACCCCGCATTATAAATTGGGAATGGGATTACTTTTTGGAGCTATAAGCACTAAGGCTGCAGCGGATTGCTTCGATACACAAGATGGCAGTTTTGTAAGTGCTACCCCAACGATCAAGCTGCTCGATAAATTACAAAAAGAATATCAACGCATGTTAAGTATTTTTAAACTCGCAGTTAAAGTTACTGAAAAATTACCTTTAACTTATAAATATGTGATTAATCCGGCACAAAATGTCAGAAATTATTTGCTATGGTTACCACGACAAGCATCTAGACCAAGCTCACAATACATAGAAGACATAACTAATGGAACTAATAAGGAGGGAGAAGCAGTCGTGGTGAAGCCCAAAATGCCAAGATGAAGACATCATACCACTACGAACTTTTGAAAGATTGTTAACTTTTATTGATTAGTTGCTACACTATTACTAAATATATAAACTTGCTTGCTGGCCGTTATTACTCAAAGAGAACTAGAAAATGGAAAAAGCCCTAAATAAAATGCTGAAAGGTTATCTCGAATTCCGCGATAAATATGCTGGTGGAGATCATTCCATAATGCGATATCTTTCGGATTATGGCCAGAAACCCGAAGTGATGTTTGTAGCTTGCTGTGATTCCAGAGTTGATCCAGCTTTGATCCTACAATGCGATCCAGGTGATTTATTTGTAGTTCGCAATGTTGCTAATATAGTGCCTCCCTATGAAAAAGATGAGGCACACCACGGTACCAGCGCGGCATTAGAATTTGGAGTTTGCTTTTTAAAAGTAAAGCATTTGATCTTATTGGGTCATAGTCAATGTGGAGGCATTAAGGCATTACTAGATAACGTACATAATGCCCCACACCAGAATGACTTCATTGATAATTGGGTTTCAATTATCAAACCACCGCAGCAAGTAGACGATGTCAATACCTGTGCTCAATATGCATTGCAGCAATCCAAAGCTAATTGTTTAACATTCCCATGGCTAGCAGCTAGAGTCGCAGAAGGTACATTAAAAATACACCTTTGGTTTTTTGACATTCATAATGGTCAAATTTACAATCACAATGAAAACAGCAAAGAGTTTGAACCCCTATAAAGATTAAATCTATTATACCATTTGACAGAAGCCTAACGCTATGATAATGATTTCTGAAAGTCTTTATTAAGCGAGTATAATATGCTGCCGACTCAAAAAAATCCGCGACACAGTTCGAGTGCTGATGCGCGTAGCAATACACATGGCCAAGCCTCCCATCCTAGATTAGAAGCTTTAGCGCAAGGTACTAGAGCAGCTATTGATAAAGTTAAAGAGCGCGCTGCAGAAGCCAAAGCAGCCAAAGAACAAGCGCAAAGAGAGCATGATGAGCAAATTCGCGCCGAGGAGCGTCAGCGTATTACAGATGAGCAAAAAAAAGCAAGAAAGCAACAATACCAGCATCATGTAAATTACGGCAATCTTCAAAAAACAATAGGTAATTATGATGAAGCAATCATACAATACTACGCTGCCTTAGCGGTGCTAAATACCAAAGATAAGATAACCAGCAGCGATCTTATACTAGAGGCTCTATTAGGCGTTAATTATAAATATAATGATTTAGAGTCTGCCACTGTACTTATGAATATAGCTGAGTGTTATGAGCTTAAAAAAGATTACGTTAATGCTTTAAAGTGTTATGAGAAACTTACTTTCCTTGGAACGCCTTTAGCATTACCTGGATTACAATTAAGCATTAATAGATGCAAACAGCAAATTACCACTCAATTAGAAGCAATGTTAACAGCTGCCGAAAATGCGCAAAGTTCCAACAATACTGCTGAAGCTAATAGGCAACTAACAGCTGCAACTGAATTAGCAAAAAAGATCAGAGCTGAAAATGTGTTAGGTAAGATTAGTCGCTTGCAAAGACGTTTCACATGGGAGACAAAACGCTCACAAATTGTTGCAGGGTATGAAAAATTAAAAGCGATCGATCTAGCAAATTACACTGGCGAGTATGATGCTTTAGCTACAGAAGTTTGGCAATTAATACATACCTATGAACAAAACTGCTTTAATCCAGATACACACGATTCACAATTATTTAAAGATCTCAACCAATTGCGTGAACAGCTCCGATCGCTAGCTTCTAACCAAAAATTACAACGTGAATGGTTAGCAGCAAAAGCTAATCTAGCAAATAACGTTGCAAGAATTGCAAGCAAAAATGGTAATTACCCTGAGTTTGAATTAGCAACCCTAGATGCTGATCTTGCAAAATATTGCGAATTATATCGTAAATATACAATATTCCTTGGCACAGAAGACCAAACCTGCGCACAACAAGCAAACGAGTTGTACACGACAGTACATGCGCTACATATACAGAAGCTCGAGTGTGATCGTCGCGCAGCTGAATCTAATTCTAATAAGCAACGAGAGCACGAAATAAACGCAAAACTTGATGAAGTACATCAAGATCTTTTAGTTGGTGCCTGGGAAACTGCTCTGGTTAAGCTAACATCCTGTATAACGATTGCTGGCCAAATAACTAAACGCGAAGATATAACTAATACTCGATACTTAACTGCAAATTATTTTGATAGTTCGATTGAAAAAATACGCAATCATCTGACAGATTTTAATGCTAGCAGAGATGTAGATACCGTAGAACAAGCTAAACAATTACTGGAAGGCGCGCTATTAAAATATGCAGATAAAAATGATTTGGAATTTTCAAGTTTACAATTATTACCACGGCATGCAGAGCGTTTACAGGCAGCAATTACTTCCGAGTTAAAAGCACAATGGCGCAAATTTTATGGCAAACATGAATCTGAAAGCAAAAATCTGTTTGAAACAATTAGCACTCTAATCGCTGATAACATTATAGCAACCACTCTAGCGCAACGTATTGGTAACTTAACTGGTGCTAATGTATGCTTAACTAAAGAAAATGATCGTTCGCAAACTGTGCCAGAAGATATTAAGCGTATGCTTAGAAACCATGCCGCATCACCTGTAGCATATTTACAATTACCTATAATGCCATTGTATACGCCACGGCATAGCTCCGCCCCAACAGTACCACTTGCCACAGTAGTTTCACCGACAACAAACAGTGATACAAATGTGCCAGCCGCAACGGTAGTAGTATCAACTACCTATAGTTCAAACCGAGCTAAAGTGGGTTAAAATTATATGCTCATCGCTAAGCACCACCTCCATAATGACAGTGGTGCTTAAGGCTAGACTTAATTTACATGACAACATACGGTCTTGGGGGATTTACTGTAGGCGGCAACGAGAGATCCTGATTCATACGAAAACCATTGCCAAATGGATCTGCAGTATTTACCGAGAAAGTGCCGCTCTGAATACTAATCATACCTGCACTATTACGACGCCCCCCTGTTAGCGTAGCATGCATCGCAAGCAAACCTTGTACTTTTATAAATGTATCCGCAGGTAATTTTTCAGCAATTTCTAACAAACCTTTACCATTTGCTGTAGTTAATGTTGGATCGGCGCCATTTTGTAATAACACTGCTACTGCAGCAGTATTACCTTCAGCCACTGCAACGTGCAACGGTGTTTCACCTATTTGCGTTACTGCATTCACCAATCCTTTTAGCGCGGGTAATTCTAACAAACGCTTTAATATGCAGGTATCTTTTACTCTTGTATTTCGCAGCGCAAGGTGTAATAAAGTACTACCATCTGCTTTTATTAGGTTTACCTCAGCTCCAAAATCTATGAGCTGATTTACTATTTTACCCCAACCTTTAGACACTGCGATTGATAGTGGTGTATCACCATTTGAATCTTTTTGATTTAAAAAGACGGGAACTTTTAATAATTCCTCGACGTCAGACTCTAAGTTAGGTTGATTAACATCAGCAGCCTCTAAACATTTGTGAATTAGATTACCACCACTAGCTGTTCTATATGTTTCACGCTGTTGCTTTAAAAACTCTTCATCAAGAATTTGTTTAGATATTAAAAATCTTATAAAATTCAATCTTTTAAAAATATTCGCATGCTCTGATGCTACTCTTTGTAATGCTATTTGAGTATCTGCATCTATGCTTGCCCCTTTTTCAATCAGCAATGAGATAATCTCAAGATCATAACATTTGCCAATGCTAGTATTGAAACAGGCATATTCGCAAGCAAAACGTAGTGGCGTGAAGCCATTACCTCCTTTAAGGTTAATGTCTGCGCCGCGTGCGATTAATTCTTTTAAACGTGCAATTTTATTATCAATATGGAATAAAATCACATAGTGCAATAAACCACCAACATTCAAGGCATCAACAGGACCTGAAGGGAAAAATGTCTTATTTACTAAACCAGGTTTATTCAAAAATAAATTTAACACATGATCACTACCCCAAATTGCCGCAATAAAATATAGCGGACAACTAGAGAAATCTAATTTTGAGTCTAAGAATATAGTATGGTAATGGGAGCCTGAAAGCTCTTTGTTAATTAAAAGATTTATATTAGCTACAGATGGAGCGGCTGCGTGAATATCTGCACCTGAGTCCAATAATTGCCGTACTGTGTTTGGGTCATCGTAACGATAGTTGCCTCGAGTATCTCTGGCAAAAATTAGGCAGGTTAATTCATGTTGTAAGTCAGATTTATATTTTTCGTATCGAAAATAATATTCCATGGGATTAGGCATTCAGTACTACTCCTGATCAAAGGTGATTATCAATTATGTTACATCTAAAGTCCTAACTTTACAATTCAGAGCAACAAAAGTGAACTTATGTCACTAGGGGCTGGTTGACAATTCGCTAGGGCGAGTCAGAAAGCGTTGATTTTTGAGCATCGCAGCGCAGTTTACATGCGAGTAAATGAGCAGCGAAGCACAGAAAATCAACGTTTTATGGCCGCCATAGTAGAATTGTCAACAGCCACTAAATCTATGGCCGCAATGATTGCGCTGCAAGTGGATCAAATACGCCGTATTCACTAGCTCGCGGCGGGCACACCTGAACCAACGCAATACCTTCTACCTGCTGAGCTGCCTCAGCTGCCAACATTGCGTCTTCATCTGCAATCGCATTTTTTATAGCATCAACTGTTAACATCGGATAGTCCACGTGCCTTTTTGCCATAATCATTAAGCGTTCGTCACTCCATTCTTTACGAAAATCAGCAAAAATTGAGTCTGCAAATAACACTTCAAACATTTTAGTAGCCGCCAGCAACTCTTCAGTGCTATCTTCATAATGTTGATTAATTTGCTCCATAGTTGGATTATTGCGCACAAAACGTAGTACCGTATCTAAATTTACTTCAATGCGTAACCGATCCAGTGATCCTTTGGATTTGCTCTTCATGGCAGCAAATTTTCCTCTGGTATTTTCCATGTTTTTTAAGTATTTCTCAACTTCTGGAATATCATTAAATGGCGTATCCATATGCGCCACAGCAACTCTAACTAATTTCTTTATACCCCATTTTTCTCGATGTGGTGCAAATATTGAATCAGGTTTCTTCAACACTTCAAAGGCACGCAATGCCCTTTCAAGCACTTTATCACCTTCTTTGCTGTACTTATTTTTAATTTCAGCTACAGATTGACAATCGGTGCGTTGGATCCACTCTATTATATCAGGATCATAAGAAGATGGACGTCTTGTTAAACGGGTTGAAAAACTTGGAGTAATTGGTGGAGAACCAGGTGTTGCACCAATTGGCGAAACTGGTGGTGTCATAGTCGTGGTTGAGGCAGCATTAGGTGAAACTGGGGCTGGCTTAAGAATGCCTTTAAACATTTACAACTCCTACTATTTATTTAGTTGTTAATTTTTTGATACTGAATTTATTAAAATATTTGAACTTTCTATATATAACAAAGGGCTCTTACGAGCCCTCTGTTAAAATATTTATAACTAAGAACCAGTTGAGTTCAAAGCTTCTCCAAGTGCTTGTTCAACATCACTCTTTGAAGGACCCTTGCTAGCATTTTGTGCTTCTTGAGCTAAACGCTGCTTCTTACGGCGGATCTCTTCATGATGTGCTAAACCAGTACCTGCTGGAATTAAGCGTCCTACAATTACGTTCTCTTTCAAGCCACGCAATTCATCGCTCTTACCACTAACTGCAGCTTCAGTTAAAACCCGGGTCGTTTCTTGGAACGATGCCGCAGAAATAAATGATTCTGTTGCTAGCGAAGCTTTAGTAATACCTAACAATACTCGCTGATACGTCGCAGGTAATTTATCTTCTGCTTTGTATGTATCATTAGTATTTTCAACTTCAGCAAGCTCTACTTGTTCACCTTGTAAGTAACGAGTATCACCTGGATTTACAATGGTAACCTTACGCAACATTTGACGTACGATTACTTCAATATGTTTATCGTTAATCTTCACACCTTGTAAACGATAAACGTCTTGTACTTCTTTACCGATGTAATTCGCTAATGCATCCACACCTAAAAGTCGCAACACTTCATGCGGGTTGGCTGGACCATCTGCAATTACTTCACCGCGTTGTACCGATTCACCTTCGAAGATACTCACATGACGCCATTTTGGAATTAGCTCTTCATGCACATCACCTTCATTTGGAGTAATTAACAATCTACGTTTACCCTTGGTTTCTTTACCAAAGCTTACTACCCCAGAAATTTCTGCCAATATTGCAGCTTCTTTTGGTTTACGTGCTTCGAATAAATCAGCTACACGTGGTAGACCCCCGGTAATATCGCGGGTTTTTGAAGTTTCTTGCGGAATACGCGCAATAACGTCACCTACGCCAACTTCAGATCCGTCAGCAACCACAATGATTGCATCTGGTGGTAAGAAGTAATGCGCTGGTAAATTTGTACCGGCTAGCATTAGATCATTGCCATCTTTATCAACTAGTTTAACCATTGGACGTAAATCACGACCGCTAGTACCAAGTTGTTTTGGATCTAATACAACGATACTAGATAAACCAGTAATTTCGTCTGTTTGGCGATTCATAGTCAAGCCTTCGATTAAATCTACAAACTCAACTTTACCCGCTACCTCAATGATAACTGGGTGATTGTGTGGATCCCAGTTTGCAACTGTTTCACCAGCTTTAACAGCTTGACCTTCTTCAACGCGTAATGTCGCACCGTACGGTAATTTATAACGTTCACGTTCACGACCATTTTCATCCGCTACGGTCAATTCACCAGAACGCGAAACCGCAACTAAATAGCCTTCACGATGTTTCAATACCTTAATGTTATGCAATCTTGCAATACCATTAGTTTTAACTTGTACACTGTTTGCTGCTGTAGCACGCGATGCCGCGCCCCCGATGTGGAAGGTACGCATCGTTAACTGGGTACCAGGTTCACCGATTGACTGCGCCGCAATAACACCAACCGCTTCACCAATATTCACTAAGTGGCCACGCGCTAAATCACGCCCATAACACTTAGAGCAAATACCATAACGCGTTTCACAGGTAATTACGGAACGTACTCGTACCCGATCTACCCCTAGACGCTCTAACTCAGCAACTAAGGTTTCGTCTAATAAAGTGCCTGCTGTAATTGCAACTTTATTGCTACCTGGTACTAATACATCTTCTAATAATACTCGACCTAATACACGTTCGTGTAATGGTTCTACAATATCACCACCTTCAATCAATGGTGTCATTGTTAAACCTTGTTCAGTACCACAATCGATTTCAGTAACAACAACATCTTGTGCTACGTCTACTAAACGACGGGTTAAGTAACCAGAGTTCGCAGTTTTTAACGCTGTATCCGACAAACCTTTACGCGCACCGTGTGTGGAAATGAAGTACTGTAATACGTTCAACCCTTCACGGAAGTTTGCAGTAATTGGTGTTTCGATAATCGAGCCGTCTGGTTTTGCCATCAGACCACGCATACCTGCTAACTGACGCATCTGAGCTGCAGAGCCCCTCGCACCAGAATCCGCCATCATATAAACAGAGTTAAATGATTCTTGCTTAGTCTTTTTACCATTTTTATCGGTAACTTCTTCTTCCGCTAACTCTGCCATCATCGCCTTAGCTACTTGATCGTTAGTTCTTGACCAAATATCGATAACTTTATTATAGCGCTCACCTTGGGTTACCAAACCAGAAGCATACTGTGATTCAATTTCCTTCACTTCTAATTCTGCAGCATTAATAATGCTTTCTTTAGAACCAGGAATTACTAGATCATCAATACCAATCGAAATACCAGAGGTTGTTGCATATTTGAAACCAGCATACATTAACTGATCTGCAAATATTACGCTTTGTTTTAAACCAACATTGCGATAACACTGGTTGATTAAATTAGAAATTGCCTTTTTGGTCATAACTTTGTTGATCAAAGCAAATGGTAGACCTTCAGGTAAAATTTCTGATAAGAATACCCGACCAACCGTAGTTTCAACTAATTCAAGCTTCTGCTTATCTGCTTCGTTTTTAGTTCCTTCAATGAAAGCCTTAGATAAACGCACTTTAATTTTCGCATTCATGGCTACTACTTTGTTTTCAAAGGCACGACGCACTTCTGTCGGATGTGCAAATATCATACCCTCACCCAAAGAATTAATTCTGGAACGAGTCAAGTAATATAAGCCTAATACTACGTCTTGCGATGGCACAATAATTGGCTCACCATTTGCAGGTGACAACACATTATTGGTGGACATCATTAGAGTGCGTGCTTCTAATTGTGCTTCCAAAGTTAAAGGTACGTGCACCGCCATTTGGTCACCGTCGAAGTCCGCGTTATACGCAGCACAAACTAACGGGTGCAATTGGATCGCCTTACCTTCAATCAAAATTGGTTCAAATGCTTGAATACCTAATCTGTGTAGTGTTGGAGCACGGTTCAAAAGTACTGGATGTTCGCGGATAACATCTTCTAGAATATCCCATACTTCAGGAACTTCACGCTCTACCATCTTCTTAGCAGCTTTAATTGTAGTTGCTAAACCACGGTATTCTAATTTACTAAAAATAAATGGTTTGAATAATTCTAAAGCCATCTTCTTTGGCAAACCGCATTGGTGGAGGCGTAATTCAGGTCCAACCACAATTACCGAACGGCCAGAATAATCGACCCGTTTACCTAATAAGTTTTGGCGGAAACGACCTTGTTTACCTTTAATCATGTCTGCTAAAGATTTTAATGGTCGCTTGTTGGAACCAGTAATAGCACGCCCACGACGACCGTTATCTAATAATGCATCAACCGATTCTTGCAACATACGCTTTTCGTTACGTACGATAATATCTGGCGCAACTAAATCTAATAAACGCTTTAAACGATTATTACGGTTGATTACACGACGATATAAATCGTTCAAATCAGAAGTTGCAAAACGACCGCCATCTAACGGCACTAATGGGCGTAGATCTGGTGGCAGTACTGGTAACACAGTCATGATCATCCATTCTGGGTTGTTGCCAGAACTTAAGAACGACTCAATTAACTTCAGACGTTTTGCTAATTTCTTTTCACGCGTATCTGAACTAGTGACATCGATTTCTTCGCGGATCTTTTCTGCTTCTTCTTTAAGGTTGATGCGACCTAATAATTTTTGGATCGCCTCAGCACCCATTAAAGCTGAAAATTCATCGCCATATTGTTCAAATGCTTCGAGATATTGCTCTTCAGATAACAATTGGCCAGTTTCTAATGGAGTCATACCCGGATCAATTACTACATATGCTTCGAAATACAGAATTCTTTCGATATCTCTTAACGTCATATCTAATAATAAACCAATACGCGATGGTAATGATTTTAAGAACCAAATATGCGCAACTGGGCTTGCTAGTTCAATATGCCCCATACGTTCGCGACGTACTTTGGTTAAAGTTACTTCAACGCCACATTTTTCACAGATAATACCGCGATGTTTTAAACGCTTATATTTACCACATAAGCATTCGTAATCTTTAACTGGTCCGAAAATTTTGGCACAAAATAAGCCTTCGCGTTCAGGTCTGAAAGTACGATAATTAATCGTTTCCGGTTTTTTAACTTCCCCGAAAGAACGAGCAATAATGTCATCTGGCGATGCTAAACCTAAACGTACTACATTAAACTCATCACCCTGCCTTTGATGTCTTAATAGGCTAAGTATATCTTCCACTATTGTGTCTCCAGCGCTTATTTATGTTCTAGCTCAATATTAATACCTAAAGAACGTATTTCTTTTACCAATACGTTAAATGATTCAGGCATACCTGCTTCCATACGATGATCACCATCCACGATGTTCTTATACATCTTGGTACGGCCTGCGACATCGTCAGATTTAACCGTTAACATTTCTTGCAAGGTATATGCAGCACCATATGCTTCAAGTGCCCACACTTCCATTTCCCCGAATCTTTGACCACCAAACTGTGCCTTACCACCTAATGGTTGTTGCGTAACCAAGCTGTAGGAACCGGTTGAACGCGCATGCATCTTGTCATCAACTAAGTGGTTCAATTTCAGCATGTACATATAACCAACAGTAACTGGACGCTCAAAAGCTTCGCCAGTACGACCGTCATACAATGTGGTTTGCCCAGATTCAGGTAAATCAGCCATCTTCAAAAGGCGTTTGATTTCAGTTTCTTTTACACCATCGAATACCGGTGATGCAGTTGGAATACCACCCTTAAGATTCTGCGCCAACTCTGTTAACTGTTCATCGCTGAAACTGTTTAAATCGAGTTTACGCGGTACACTCTTATCCATGTGATATTGTAGATTATAAATTTCGTCTAGGTAATCACGTACTTCCTTCAATTTAGCTTGTGCTTCGATCATCTTACCTAGCTTCAAACCTAGTCCTTTCGCAGCCCAACCTAAGTGAGTTTCCAATACCTGTCCAACGTTCATACGTGATGGCACGCCCAATGGATTTAGAACGATATCTACTGGAGTACCGTCTTCTAGGTATGGCATATCTTCAACTGGTACAATCGTAGAAATAACACCCTTGTTACCGTGACGTCCTGCCATCTTATCCCCAGGTTGCACACGACGTTTTACTGCCAAGAATACCTTAACAATCTTCAACACGCCTGGCGCTAAATCATCGCCCTGTTTTAATTTCTTGGTTTTTTCGTCTAATACTGCATCATGATGCTTACGTAACTCTTCTAAATTCGCAGCAGCAGCTTCAAGCTGTTGATTCTCTACATCGTCCTTCAAACGAATTTGGAACCAAGCATCTCTATCAATGCTATCTAGATATTCAGAAGTAATCTTCGTCCCAGACTTTAATGCTTTAGGACCACCTGCTGCTACTTTATTTTCAAGTAACACTTTTATACGCTCAAAAACGTCATCACAACGAATTTTCAATTCATCGTCTAAGTCTTTCTTGATCTTTGTAAGCTCAGCTTGTTCAATTTCTAAGGCACGCGAATCTTTAGTAACACCATCACGTGTGAAGATCTGTACATCAATTACAGTACCACTCATACCAGTTGGTACGCGCAACGACGTATCTTTAACATCAGATGCCTTTTCACCGAAGATTGCACGCAACAATTTCTCTTCAGGAGTAAGTTGCGTTTCACCTTTTGGCGTAACTTTACCAACCAGAATATCGCCAGCAGTAACTTCAGCACCTATGTATACCACACCAGCGTTATCAAGTTTGGCTAAAGCACTTTCGCCAACATTTGGAATATCTGGCGTAACTTCCTCTGGACCAAGCTTAGTATCACGCGCCACACACGTTAACTCTTCAATGTGAATGGTAGTGAAACGATCTTCTTGCACTACACGCTCAGAAATCGCAATCGAGTCTTCGAAGTTATAACCATTCCAAGGCATGAAAGCGATCATTAGGTTTTGTCCTAATGCTAATTCACCAGTGTCGGTCGAAGGACCATCTGCCAATACGTCACCAGCTTTAACAACATCACCTTTCTTAACCAATGGTCTTTGGCTAATACAGGTGTTTTGATTAGATCTTTGATATTTAGTGAGGTTGTAAATATCTACCCCAGCTTCATTATCTTTAGTTTCACTGTCAGCAACTTTAATAACGATACGTGAAGCATCCACATAGTACACCACACCAGCACGCTCCGCCGTTACTGTTACGCCAGAGTCAATAGCTACAACACGCTCCATACCAGTACCTACTAATGGCTTTTCAGCACGTAAAGTTGGCACAGCTTGGCGTTGCATGTTTGATCCCATCAGCGCACGGTTCGCATCATCATGCTCCAAGAATGGAATTAGTGATGCCGCTACAGATACGATCTGACGTGGTGACACATCCATGAATTGTACTTTGTCTGAGGTTGTCAGCGTAAATTCGTTTTGGAAACGACATGGTACCAATTCTTCAACCAATTTACCTTTGCTATCAATACGGGCATTTGCTTGCGCAATTACATATTGCCCTTCTTCAATTGCAGATAAATATTCAATTTCATCAGTAATTTTGCCATTTACAACTTTACGATATGGGCTTTCCAAGAAGCCATACTTGTTGGTTCTTGCATAAACCGCTAACGAATTGATCAAACCAATGTTTGGACCTTCGGGTGTCTCAATTGGACATACCCGACCGTAGTGCGTAATATGTACGTCACGCACTTCGAAACCTGCGCGTTCGCGGGTTAAACCACCGGGGCCTAATGCAGAAACCCGGCGTTTATGCGTAACTTCTGATAACGGATTATTTTGATCCATAAATTGTGACAATTGGCTGGATCCAAAAAACTCTTTAATTGTTGCAGAAACTGGTTTAGCATTAATTAAATCTTGCGGCATTAATGATTCAGCTTCAGCCAAACTTAAACGCTCTTTAGCTGCTCGTTCAACCCGCACTAAACCTACACGGAATTGATTTTCAACCATTTCACCAACACTACGTACCCTACGGTTACCTAAGTGATCGATATCATCAATTTCACCGCGACCATCACGAATTTCAATCAACGTCTTGAATGCCGCAATAATGTCATCATTAGTTAAGGTACCTGGCCCATCTAACTCTTTTCTGCCAACGCGACGATTAAACTTCATCCTACCTACTGCAGATAGATCATAACGTTCTGGAGTAAAGAATAAGTTCTGGAATAACTGTTCGGCGGATTCCTTGGTTGGTGGCTCACCAGGACGCATCATACGATAGATTTCGACTAATGCTTCTAGTTTGCTCTTAGTAGTATCTACGCGTAATGTATCAGAAATATAAGCACCTTGATCCAAATTATTAGTATAAATAGTTTGGATTTCTTTAATTTTAGCCTTACCAATTGCTTCTAAAACTTCTGGAGTAATTTCCGAATTGGCTTCAACAATAACTTCACCACTGTCTTTGTCAATGATGTCGTGCGCTATTGTCTTACCAATTAAATAATCGGGCTTTACTTCAAGTTTATTTAATTTAGATTCTTCAATTTTACGAATATGGCGTGCTGTAATACGACGACCCGCTTCAACAATTACGGTGCCATCTTGCAATTTAATATCGAAGAACGCTGTTTCACCACGTAACCTATTGGCAATTAGATCTAATTCAATTTTACCATTATCTTTAAAATGGAAAGTGTTCATCTCGAAGAATAATTTTAAAATTTCTTCGGTTGAATAACCTAAGGCGCGCAATAATACCGTTGCAGGTAACTTGCGACGTCTATCGATACGTACAAAAATACAATCTTTAGGATCGAATTCTATATCCAGCCATGAACCACGATATGGAATAACGCGTCCAGAGAAGAGGTAACGAGCTGAGGAGTGACTCTTACCTTTGTCATGTTCATAAAATACCCCAGGAGAACGATGCAGCTGTGATACTACTACCCGTTCAGTTCCATTAATGACAAATGTACCATTTTTAGTCATTAATGGGAGTTCGCCCATATATACTTCTTGTTCGCGAACATCCTTAACTACTTTTGATCCCGCTGGTGCATCTTTATCGTAAATAACCAAGCGAATTTTAACGCGTAATGGAGCAGCATAAGTCAAACCACGAATCAAACATTCTTTAACATCAAATGGTGGCGTGCCTAAATGATAGCTTACAAATTCTAAAACTGCATTGCCAGAATAGCTCTCAATCGGGAATATTGATTTGAGGGCAGCTTGTAATCCCTTATCAATTCTTTGATCAGGTTTGATATTGAGTTGTAATAAATCTTCATACGATTCTATTTGTATAAGTAACAAACGCGGTACCTTAAAAGTATCGGTACTTTTACTATAATCTGCACGAACACGTTTGCTCTCGGTAAGTGATAAGTCTTGGGCGACAGTGATTGCCATTGCTATTCCTCAGTTCGGTACTCTATCTATGTAGACAATCATCTGCGATTGAGATTTTACCTCAATCACAGATGACCCAATTTTGCTGCGATTGCTCGCATATAACAATTACTTAATAGTAACAGTAGCACCAGCTTCTTCTAGTTCCTTCTTGAATTTGTCTGCATCGGCTTTGGATACGCCTTCCTTAACAGTTGCAGGAGCGCTTTCTACTAAGTCTTTAGCTTCTTTCAAGCCTAAACCAGTAATAGTACGTACTGCTTTAATTACGCCTACTTTATTTTCGCCGAAACTACCTAGAACAATTGTGAACTCAGTTTGTTCTTCAGCAGCGGCAGCAGGACCAGCAGCAGCGGCAGCAGGTGCAGCTACTGCAACAGCGGCAGCAGTTACGTTAAATTTCTTTTCCATAGATTCGATTAAAGAAACTACGTCCATTACGCTCATTTGTGCTATTGCATCTAAAATTTCTTCTTTTGAAACGGCCATTTATTTGCTCCAAATTTAAAATCAAAAATTACTGTTTTGTGTCGCGAATTGCTGCTAAAGTACGAACAAGTTTCGCTTGTGGTTCTGCCATAGTGCGTACCAACTTGCTTATTGGTGCCTGCATTACTGACATTAACTTTGCAATTGCTTCAGGCTTGCTTGGTAATTTAGCGACTGAATCTAATTGACTCTTATCGTAAACTTGACCGCCTAAAGAAATTGCTTTCACTAGCAACTTATCATGGTCTTTAGCAAAGTCGCGCATCAAGCGTGCTGTTGCGCCAGGTTCATCACTAGAAAAAGCTAGTAATATCGGTCCTGTTAATGAGTCACTTAAGCACTCATAGTCAGTTCCTTTTAGCGCGATGCGAGCTAGGGTATTACGTACAATACGCAGCCTGACGTTTTGTTTACGTGCTGAAACACGCAAATCTGTCATTTCAGCTGCTGTTAGTCCGCGATACTCAGCCGCAACTACAGACACAGCATTGGATGCAACTTTCGCTACTTCCGCGACAATTTCTTTTTTATCATTGAGTTTTAGCGTCATTTGCTAGCCCCTATAAAAAAGTTATTGCCAATACAACCTAACAATTAAGAAGGTTGCCCGTCTGCGTAGGCAGTTATTAAGAGTCTATAGTTTAAACCACTATTAACTCACCTACGGTCTTTGACGGCATTGCGGCCATAGCCTAAATGCCGTCTTTAGTCTTCGCCATTAGGATTTGGGCGTTGTTACAGCTTTCACTCGCAGCAGTCATGTATTATGTATACACTCCTGCTGCTCGACTCAAGCTGTGCCTAGCCTAAATCCTAACGGCTTTGACTATCAGTCTTCACCATTTAATGGCTCAGACTATATCTTTTACATCGATGCTACATCAACAGTTAATCCAGGACCCATGGTGCTAGATACAGTAGCTTTCTTTAAATAAATACCTTTTGCATTACTCGGCTTTGCTTTTTTCAAATCAGCTATAAGTGCTGCAAAGTTTTCTTCTAATTGTTGTGGGTTAAAATCAACTTTACCAATTGAACAATGCACAATACCATTTTTATCTGCACGATAACGTACCTGACCACCTTTGGCATTTTTAACAGCTGTTGCAACATCAGGAGTAACTGTACCAACTTTTGGATTTGGCATTAAACCACGTGGGCCTAATACTTGTCCTAAGCGGCCAACCACACCCATTGCATCTGGGCTAGCAATAACTACATCAAAATCCATGTTACCGGCTTTGATGGTTTCTGCTAGATCATCCATACCAACTAAATCTGCACCAGCTGCTTTAGCTGCATTAGCGTTAGCGCCTTGGGTAAATACTGCTACACGAACAGTCTTACCAGTACCATTTGGTAGTACAGTAGAACCACGCACTGTTTGATCAGATTTACGTGCATCAATACCTAGATTAACAGCAACATCAACGCTTTCTCTAAATTTTGCAGCTGGAACACTTTGCAATAATTTTATAGCATCAACAAAACCGTAAACTTTTGTGGTATCAACTTTTTCTAAAATTGCTTTACGCTTTTTACTTAAATTTGCCATTATGCTGTCACCCCTTCAACATTCAAGCCCATGCTGCGAGCTGAACCAGCGATAGTATTCACTGCTGCATCCATATCAGCGGCAGTTAAATCTGGTTGTTTAATCTTTACAATTTCTTCTAATTGCTGACGAGTAATTGTGCCCACTTTATCTTTATTAGGAACACTACTACCTTTATCTAGCTTCATTATCTTTTTCAACAAATAGGTTGTCGGAGGAGTCTTAAGAATATATGTAAAACTACGATCAGAATACACAGTAATAACTACTGGCAATGGCGTACCTTTATCTATACCTGGCATATCTTGCGTCTTTGCATTAAATGCCTTACAAAATTCCATAATATTAACACCACGTTGCCCCAATGCAGGACCGAGTGGTGGACTTGGATTTGCTGCCCCTGCAGGAACCCGCAGTTTAATGTAGGCTTCTATTCTCTTTGCCACGATTTATATTACCTCTGAGTGATAGCGCCCACGTATAAAGTGAGCTCCTCGTTAAAAAAATCTACGCCTTTTCGACCTGACTAAAGTCCAAATCGACAGGAGTAGAACGACCAAAAATTAAAACCGCAACGCGCATGCGATGCTTATCATAATTAACTTCTTCAACTACACCGTTGAAATCAGCAAATGGACCATCGGTGACACGAATTACTTCACCAGGTTCAAATAATACTTTTGGCTTCGGCTTATCTACACCTTCTTGCATACGGTGTAAAATAGTTTCAGCTTCTTGATCTGTAATTGGAGTTGGACGTGCTGAAGTACCCCCAATAAAGCCTAATACCTTAGATGATACATGTTTTACTTCATGCCATATTTCATCATCCATTTCCATTTGCACTAATACATAACCAGGGAAGAATTTACGCTCACTCTTACGTTTTTGACCAGAACGAATTTCAACGACTTCCTCAGTTGGTATCATTATTTCGCCAAACTTGCTTTCAAGCCCTTTGGTTTTAATGAGATTTTCTAACATCTCTTTAATTCTATGTTCAAAACCTGAATGGACATGTACTACATACCAACGCTTTGCCACTTCTTATGCCGCCCCCTGTCTAACAATCCAGGCCATAACACGTACCAAAACCGCATCAATAGACCACAATACTAGCCCCATTACAAACACCATTGCCAAAACAGCAATAGTTGAATGCATTGTTTCTTGTCTAGTTGGCCAAACTACTTTACGTAATTCAACCATAACTTCATGCCAATAAGCCCAAGCCCTGCGGCCAGATTGCGTACGAGCAATCAAAGCCACTGCACCTGCGAATGCTAACAGTAACCCGATTAATCTAATTAACAATGACTGAGATGCAAAAAAATATTGCGCTCCCACCCCTGCTACAACTAGAAGAACCGCAAGCCCCCACAGTATGCTATCCATCTTTGAGCTCTGGTTTTCCATGTTTATTACCATAGTTAAAACCTATATTTTGGCAGGCCAGGAGGGTCTCGAACCCCCAACCTGCGGTTTTGGAGACCGCCACTCTACCAATTGAGCTACTGGCCTATTTACTCGTTGCTATTTGGCCTTATGCTGCGTTAGCTTCGGTCGCTGCGCTCCTCATTTAACATGAGTAAACTGCGGTGCTCGCTCCCTTGCTGCCTTGCCTAAGGCCAAATACCTTAGAGTAAAAATATTACTTTTCTACTCTATTCTATAATCTTCGCAACAACGCCCGCGCCTACAGTACGACCGCCTTCGCGAATCGCAAAACGCAAACCTTCTTCCATCGCAATCGGGCTAATCAACACTACATTCAATTTAATGTTGTCCCCTGGCATTACCATTTCTGTACCTTCTGGTAATATCACTTCACCTGTTACGTCTGTTGTTCTGAAGTAGAACTGTGGACGATATCCTTTGAAGAATGGA
>JAGVLG010000105.1 GCA_020054325.1 Gammaproteobacteria bacterium | reverse complement strand
TCCATTCTTCAAAGGATATCGTCCACAGTTCTACTTCAGAACAACAGACGTAACAGGTGAAGTGATATTACCAGAAGGTACAGAAATGGTAATGCCAGGTGACAACATTAAATTGAATGTAGTGTTGATTAACCCGATTGCGATGGAAGAAGGTTTGCGTTTTGCGATTCGTGAAGGCGGTCGTACTGTAGGTGCGGGCGTTGTTTCGAAGATTCTGGAGTAAGAGGATTATGGGTCAAGTTATTAGAATCCGTTTGAAATCATACGATCACAAATTGATAGATCAATCTTCAAAAGAGATCGTTGAAACAGCAAAACGTACTGGGGCTTCTGTGCAAGGACCAGTACCTATGCCAACACATATTGAAAGATTTACGATTCTTATTTCTCCACATGCGAACAAGAACGCACGTGATCAATATGAAATTCGTACACATAAACGTTTAGTAATTATTATGGAGCCAACTGATAAAACAGTTGACGCTTTAATGAAATTAGATCTAGCCGCAGGTGTTGACGTGCAGATCTCCGTTAAGTAGAGGTATTAAAAATGTCTATAGGGTTGATCGGACGCAAATGCGGTATGACCCGTGTGTTTACAGAGGATGGAGTATCTATACCAGTAACGGTAGTAGAAATAACTCCTAACGTTGTTACGCAAGTCAAAACTAATGCAACTGATGGCTATAACGCTATTCAAGTAACAACCGGTAGTTGCAAAGCGAGTAGATTGAATAAACCTGAAACTGGGCATTTTGCGAAAGCTAGTGTTGATGCTGGTCGTGGTTTATGGGAATTCAGATTACAAGATGATGAAGAGCCAAGTGTAGCAGCCGGAGATCAAATTTCGATTACGCATTTTGCAGTAGGACAATTAGTTGATGTTACTGGTACATCCAAGGGTAAAGGCTTTGCAGGCGCAATTAAACGCCACAACTTTAGCTCGCAACGTGCTAGCCATGGTAACTCATTGTCACATAACGCTCCTGGTTCTATTGGTCAAAACCAATCTCCAGGTAAGGTATTTAAGGGTAAACGTATGGCAGGCCACTTGGGTAATGTCAGAGTTACTACCTCGAATTTAGAGATTGTTCGAATTGATGAACAGCGTAATGCTTTATTAATTAAAGGTGCTGTTCCAGGCGCGCGAGGCGGTGATGTGATAATTAATGCTTCACGTAAACAAAACAAAAAAGCAGCTGACGCCGCGTAACAGGAGGAAAATATGGAGCTTTTAGTAGCTGCGCCTGGCGGTTCTGGGCAAACAAAAATTGCGGTATCTGCCAATACATTTGGGCGTGATTTTAATGAGCCATTAGTGCATCAAGTTATTACTGCATATATGGCTGGTGGTAGAGCGGGTACCCGTGCGCAAAAGACACGCTCTGAAGTTAGTGGTGGTGGTTGCAAGCCTTGGCGTCAAAAAGGTACAGGTCGTGCTCGTGCGGGTACAATCCGTAGCCCATTATGGCGTAAGGGTGGCGTTATATTTGCAGCTAAACCACAAGACTTTTCGCAAAAAGTTAATAAGAAAATGTATCGCGGTGCGATGTCTTCAATTCTTTCAGAACTAGTACGTTTAAATCGTCTAGTTGTAGTTAAAGAAGCTGAGATTGCATTGTCAGCACCAAAAACTAAAGAGTTGTTAAATAAACTTGGACAATTCGGTGTTGAGCATGCATTAGTAGTGGTAAATGAGTGGGATACTAATTTATATCTAGCAGCACGCAACTTGAATAAAGTTGAGATTTGCGAAGTAAGCAAATTAGATCCAGTAAGCTTGGTTAAATACTCTAACGTAGTAATTACTGAAAGCGCAGTTAAAAAACTTGAAGAGGTGTTAGGATGAACGAAGTAAGACTATATAAGGTTTTGGTTGGTCCATACACTACTGAGAAGACTGTAACTGCAGCCGATAAGTATCGTCAGATTAGTTTCAAAGTTGCGGTAGATGCTACTAAGACAGAAATTAAGCAAGCTGTTGAAAAATTATTTAATGTGGCAGTTGAAGCTGTGCGTGTTACCAACGTAAAGGGTAAACATAAGCGTTTCAAACAAATGCCTGGGAAGCGTTCTGATTGGAAGAAAGCTTCAATATCACTGCAAAAAGGCCATGATATTAATCTGGCAGAGTTTGAATAGGGGTCGAAGTCATGCCTGTAATAGTTAAAAAGCAAAAACCAACTTCACCAGGACGTCGTGCCTATGTAAAGGTTACTGATACTGATGTTTACAAAGGTAAACCTCATGTTGCGTTGGTTGTTTCTAAAAAGCGTTTTGCTGGAAGAAATAATAGCGGTAGAATCACGGCTTGGCATCGTGGTGGTGGTCATAAACAGAATTACCGTATTGTTGATTGGAAGCGGCAAAAGGATGGTATTACTGCGAAGGTGGAGCGTATAGAATATGATCCAAATCGTAGTGCAAACATTGCTTTAGTGCTGTATGCTGACGGCGAACGTCGTTACATTATTGCTCCCAAAGATTTGACTGCTGGGATGACAATCCAATCTGGTGTAGATGCGCCTATTGCGGTTGGTAACTGTCTGCCACTAACGAATATTCCGGTTGGTAGCATTGTACATAATATAGAATTGAAGCCTGGTAAAGGCGCACAGCTTGCAAGAAGTGCCGGATGTTCGGTACAATTCCTGGCTCGTGAAGGAAGCTATGCAACGATTCGTCTAAAGTCAGGCGAAATGCGTAAAGTATTAGCTGCTTGCCGCGCTGTAATTGGTGAGGTAGGTAGAAGTCAGCACAATTTGATCAAGATTGGTAAAGCTGGCCGTAGTCGCTGGATGAATAAACGCCCTCGCGTTCGTGGTGTTGCGATGAACCCTGTAGATCACCCGTTAGGTGGTGGTGAAGGCCGCACATCAGGTGGACGTCCAGCATGTACGCCTTGGGGTAAACCAGAAGGTAAGAAGACGCGTAATAAGAGAAAACCAAGTTCGAAACTTATTATACGTCGTCGTAAGAATAAATCTGAAAAGTAGGGGGTTGAGCGGTGCCACGTTCACTAAAGAAAGGGCCATTTGTTGATTATCATTTAATTGATAAGGTCCGTGAAGCAATGAAATCTACAAAGCGTTCAGTTATTAAGACTTGGTCGCGAAGATCAATGATCCTTCCAGAAATGGTTGGTTTAACAATTGCTGTACATAATGGCAAGCAATTTGTACCAGTGTTGATTACTGAAAATATTGTCGGCCACAAATTAGGTGAATTTTCGCCAACCAGAACATTTAAAGGGCATTCAGGTGACCGTAAGGCCGGTAGCCCAGCTAAAGGTGGGGATAAGAAATAATGAGTGTTTCTGCAAAATTAAGATATGCACGCTTATCAGCACAAAAAGCACGTTTGGTTGCCGATTTAGTTCGTGGCATGCCAGTTGAAAAGGCAGTAGATCAATTAACATTCAGCAACAAAAAAGGCGCTGAAATAGTTAAAAAACTATTAGAATCCGCAATTGCTAACGCCGAAAATAATGAAGGCTTAGATGTAGATGAATTATGCTTAAGCACAATTTTTGTGGATGAGGCGCCAAGCTTTAAGCGATTTAAATCTCGTGCTAAAGGTCGGGCCAATAATATTGTTAAGCGCAACTGTCACATAACTGTTGTAGTTGCTCCAAAGCAAGCTAAAAAGGGGCGTAAATAATGGGTCAAAAAGTACATCCAACCGGTATACGTTTAGGTATAGTGCGCGAAAGCAATGCACGTTGGTACCCAAGTGGTGAAAAGTTTGCAGATTTATTACGCAGCGATATTGAAATTCGTGAAATGGTAAGCAAAAGCTTACCAGAAGCATCTAGCATTAGTAACATTATTATTGAGCGTACTGGCCGTAACGTAAAAGTTATTGTGCGTACTGCAAAGCCAGGTGTTATTATTGGCAAAAAGGGTGAAGATGTTGAAAAGCTACGTGTGAAATTAAGCGATAAGTTAAAGTCTAATGTTCACATTGTAATCGAAGAAATTCGTAAGCCAGAAATGGATGCTACTTTAGTTGCTGCAAACGTAGCACAACAGTTAGAAAAGCGAGTAATGTTTAGACGTGCTATGAAACGCGCTGTTACCAATGCACTTAAGTCTGGTGCTAAAGGTATCAAGATTGCAGTATCTGGTCGTTTGGGTGGAGCAGAAATTGCGCGTTCTGAATGGTATCGTGAAGGTCGTGTGCCATTACATACATTCCGTGCAGATATAGATTATGGCACTGCAATTGCTAAGACAACTTATGGTGTTATTGGCGTTAAAGTGTGGATATTCAAAGGCGAAGTTATAGGTAAAAAAGCTGAAGAGCCAGCTGTAGAGGCAACAACAGCTTAAAAGAGGAACAGAGATGTTACAACCAAAACGAACAAAATATAGAAAGCAACAAAAAGGCCGTAATACAGGCGTTGCTACTCGTGGTAACAAAGTTAGCTTCGGAGAGTTTGGTTTAAAGGGCTTAGGCTATGCGCGTATTACTGCGCGTCAGATCGAAGCAGCGCGTCGAGCCATTAACCGTTACATTAAACGTGGTGGTAAAGTTTGGATCCGCTTGTTTCCAGATAAGCCAATTACTAAAAAACCTATCGAAGTACGTATGGGTAAAGGTAAAGGTTCAGTAGAATACTGGGTAGCATTAGTGCAGCCAGGTAGAATGTTATTTGAACTTGAAGGGGTAACTCCAGAAATCGCACGTGAGGCATTTAGATTAGCTTCATCAAAGTTACCTATTAAAACTGAATTTGTAGAACGAGTGGTGAAATAACATGGGTGTTGCAGATTTAAGACAAAAACAGATTCCTGAATTAAAGCAAACATTGCGCGATTTGTTAAGAAAGCAATTTAAGCTGCGTATTCTGAAAGCTAGCAGTGAGTTGAAAAAGAATCATGAATTTAAGCAGACGCGACGTGAAATTGCCCGCGTAATGACATTGCTTACAGAGAAAGAAGGTAACTAATTATGAGCGAAGTGCAAACAAAAGGTCGTATCCTGCAGGGCGAAGTAGTTAGCGATAAAATGGACAAAAGTATAGTGGTCAAGGTTATCCGTCGTGTAATGCACCCGCTATATAGAAAAGTTGTTACCAGAACTACTAAAGTACATGCGCATGATGAAAATAACGTATGTAAAGTTGGTGATGTAGTAATGATTCAAGAGTGTCGCCCAATATCGAAAACTAAGTCATGGGTTTTATTGAACGTGGTAGGTGAACAGTCATGATCCAGATGCAATCCGTATTAGATGTAGCTGACAACAGCGGTGCGCGTCGCGTGATGTGCATTAAAGTGCTAGGTGGCTCAAAGCGCCGCTATGCTAATGTTGGTGATGTGATTCGCGTAAGTATTAAAGAAGCAATACCACGTGGTAAAGTGAAAAAAGGTGAAGTTGCTTTAGCTGTAGTTGTTAGAACTAGAAAAGGTGTACGTCGTGCTGATGGTTCGAGTATTTCTTTTGATAGTAATGCAGTGGTTTTACTAAACAACCAAAAGCAACCGATCGGAACACGTATTTTCGGACCTGTTACTAGGGAACTTCGTAATGAACAATTTATGAAGATTATTTCCTTAGCACCAGAAGTGTTGTAAGAGAGAAAATATAATGCAAAAGATTAAATGCAAAGATCAGGTGATCGTACTAACAGGTAAAGACAAGGGCAAAACTGGTACAGTGCTCAAAGTTCTTGATTTGCGTGGCAAGAAAAAAGCTGCAAGTCCGATGCGTGTTATTGTTGAAGGCCTAAACATGGTGAAGAAGCATGTGCGTGGCAATCCGCAACAAGAGAAACCGGGCGGAATTATTGAAAAAGAAGCTTCGATTGATATTTCTAATGTTGCATTAGTGAATCCTAACACCGGCAAGGCCGATAAGGTTGGTTTCAAATTTTTGGAAAAGGAAAACCGTAAGGTTAGGGTTTTCAAATCAACTGGTGAGGTTGTAGATGTCTAAGGCTAATTTAAAAAAGCACTACCAAGAAGTAGTAGTACCTAAGTTGATGCAGGATCGCCAATACAAAAATGTGATGCAAGTGCCTGCAATTAAAAAAATCACATTAAACATGGGATTGGGTGCTGCAGCTATTGCTGATAAAAAAGTAGTTACGAATGCTCTTGAAGAATTATCATTGATTGCTGGGCAACGTGCGGTAGTTACTAAATCTAGGAAGTCAATTGCTGGCTTTAAACTACGCGAAGGCTGGCCTATAGGTTGCAAAGTAACATTACGCAAAGAAAGAATGTATCACTTTTTAGAGCGTTTATTATCTGTGGCTATTCCACGAATTCGTGACTTTCGGGGTTTGAATAGACACTCATTTGATAAGCAGGGTAATTATTCGATGGGTATACTAGAACAAATAGTGTTCCCAGAAATTAAGTATGATAAAATTGATGCCCTACGTGGTTTGGATATCACCATAACTACAACTGCTAGAAACAAAGAAGAGGGTCTAGCATTGTTGCAAGCATTCAATTTTCCATTGAGAGAAACCTAGAGGTAAACAATGTCAAAACAATGTATGGTACGTCGCGAAAAAGCACGTGAACATGAAGTGAAAAAGCATGCAGCAAAGCGTGCTGAGTTAGTAGCTGCGATGAAAAATCCAGAAGTGGATCTAGAAGCCAAATTAGCTACTAGCAGACAACTACAAAAGTTACCGAAGGACTCTGCAAAATGCCGTTTAAGACGCCGTTGCTGGAAAACTGGTAGGGCGCACGGAGTATATAGAGCAGTTGGTATGTGCAGAAACATGTTTAGAATACATGCAATGCAAGGCGATATCCCAGGTATTCACAAGGCGAGTTGGTAAAAATTATGAGTATGCAAGATCCTATAGCTGCATTATTGACCTCAATTAGAAATGGTCAAACAGCAAAAAAGAAAGTAGTAACAGTGCCACACTCTACTATTAAAGAAGCTATTGTTAGAATTTTACTAGAAGAAGGCTATGTTGCTGGTTACGAAGTTATTGAATTCGAAGCTGGCAAGAAAAATCTTGAAGTTGCGTTGAAGTATTATAATGGTGCGCCAGTTATAACAAGAATTGATCGTGAAAGTTCTCCTGGTTTACGTATGTATAAGTCAAAGGATAAATTACCTAAAGTATTAGGTGGATTTGGTGTTGCGATTATTTCGACCTCGCAAGGTGTAATGAGCGATAAACAAGCAAGAAAATTAGGACACGGTGGTGAAGTACTGTGTACCGTAGAGTAGGAAGTTAGCATGTCAAGAATTGCAAAAGTACCCCTAAATATACCAAATGGGGTTGAGTTTAAGCAGACTAATAACAATATCCATGTTAAAGGCCCGAAAGGTGCTATGGATTTTACAGTACCAGACACAGTAAAAGTAACTGTAGATGGTAATGTAGTGCACGTTAGTGCTAATGGCGATGTTATAGACCCAATGGTTGGAACCACGCGTAAGTTATTAGGTAACATGGTGCATGGGGTACATACTGGTTTTGAAAGAGCCTTACGTTTAGTCGGCGTTGGCTATCGTGCTAAGGTTTCCGGTAAAGTACTAGAGCTAAATTTAGGTTTTTCACATCCAGTAAACTTTGACATTCCAGTGGGAATCACTATTGAGACTCCGAGTGCCACAGATATAGTTGTGAAAGGTTTCGACAAACAACAGTTAGGACAGGTTGCTGCTAAGATCAGAGCATTTCGACCACCAGAGCCTTATAAAGGTAAAGGTGTACGTTATGCGGATGAGCAAGTAATTCTGAAAGAAACCAAGAAGAAATAGGTGAATTAAAGTGAAGGTGAAGATTAACAGAAAACCAGCACGCGCTCGTAAATGCACACTAATTCGTGGCAGAATTGCAAAGCAAGCTGAAAAAAATCCAGATAGAATGCGTTTAACAGTGCACCGTAGTGGTAAGCACATTTATGCCCAGGTTTTTACTCCAGATGGTGGCCAAGTATTAGCTGCTGCATCAAGTGTGGAGAAGGAAATTAAAGCTAAGGATTTTGGACCAGGCCAAATAAAACGTTCTGAAGAAATTGGACGTTTAGTTGCAGAACGCGCTAAAGCTAAAGGTGTTGTGCAAGTGGCTTTTGATCGTAGCGGTTATAAGTATCATGGTTGTGTTAAAGCTTTAGCGGAAGGTGCTAGGGCAAGTGGCTTAGAATTTTAAAGGTATTAGGTAATGGCAAGTAATTCTGATGTAGCGCAAAGAACCGATGGTTACCAAGAAAAGTTGGTAGCTGTAACGCGAAATGCAAAAGTTGTTAAGGGTGGTCGTATATTTGGTTTTTCTGCCTTAACAGTTGTTGGCGATGGTCATGGTCGTATTGGTATTGGCCGTGGTAAGGCACGTGAAGTTCCAGCAGCTATTCAAAAGGCAATGGAAAGTGCTCGTCGTAATCTGGTACAGATCGATCTAAATGGCAACACTTTATTCCATCCAGTGAAAGCCCGTCATGGTGCTTCACAAATTATTATGATGCCAGCATCTGAAGGTACTGGAATTATTGCTGGCGGTGGTATGCGCGCTATTTTAGAATTGGCTGGCGTACAAAACGTGCTAGCTAAGTGCTTAGGTTCTACTAATCAAGTTAATGTAGTCCGAGCGACATTAAAAGGCTTGTTGAGCATGAAGTCACCAGAGTATATTGCCAATAAACGTGGCAAATCTGTAGAAGAAATTGTGGAGAAGTAGATGGCTAAAACAAATAAGCTCGCTGTAACTTTGGTACGCAGTCCAATTGGTCGTCAGCCATCACATAAAGCAACTGTAGTTGGTTTAGGTTTAACGCGAATGCACAAAACTGTAATTGTGAACGATACTCCGAGCGTGCGTGGCATGTTGGATAAAGTTTCTTATTTATTATCAGTGCAACCAGTTAAAGAATAAAGAGAGTTATTATGTATTTAAATACTATACAGCCAGCGCCATATTCCAAGACTAAAAAAGTCCGTGTAGGGCGGGGTATTGGATCCGGTTTGGGTAAAACTTGTGGTCGTGGTCACAAAGGTCAAAAATCTCGTTCGGGTGGTCTAAGAAAGGTTGGTTTCGAAGGCGGTCAAATGCCATTGCAGCGTCGCTTGGGTAAATTTGGCTTTACCTCAAAGAAGAGTCTGCAAAAGAATGAAATTCGTTTATCGGATCTTAATAAAGTAACTGCCGAAGTAATTGATTTACTGGCGTTGCAACAGGCAAACATTGTAAATCCAGAAATCAAATATGTGAAAATTTTTGCATCTGGCACTGTAAATCGCGCAGTAACTATTAAGGGTATTCCAGTTACTAAGGGTGCTGCAGCAGCAATACAAGCTGCCGGTGGAAGGATCGAATAAGACTATGCAACAAGCTAGGAATGGTGTTGGATTGGGAGGCCTTACTGAATTACGTGGGCGTATAATTTTTTTAATTGTCGCTTTGTTTATTCAGCGTTTAGGATCACACATTCCAGTACCGGGGTTGGATCCTGCAAAGCTTGCAGAGATGTTCAACCAGAACAGCGGTGGTGCAGGTTTATTAGGTTTATTTAACCTGTTTTCAGGTGGTGCGTTGTCACGCTTGTCGCTATTCGCATTAGGTGTAATGCCGTATATTTCAGCCTCGATCATTATCCAATTGTTTACTGCAGTATTACCTACATTCGAACAATTGAAAAAGGAAGGGCACACCGGACGCAGGAAGTTAACGCAATATACGCGGTATTTAACTTTAGCATTAGCAACTTTCCAAGCATTTGGTATGGCAAAGTTGATGGCTAGTTCTAGTGTTACAACTGGTTTTAGTTACTACATTACTGTAACTACGACGCTAGTAGCTGGTACAATGTTTTTAATGTGGCTTGGTGAGCAAGTCACAGAGCGTGGTATTGGTAATGGTATTTCAATGATCATCTTTGCAGGTATCGTTGCTAATTTACCTAGTTCCATTGTAAACACAATGGAAAAAGTGCACCAAGGTGAGATGCACGCTATTGGAGTGGTGTTATTGTTAGTAATGCTGATTGGGGTTATTGCGTTTGTAGTATTTGTAGAGCGTGGTCAACGCCGTATTACGGTAAATTACGCGCAACGACAGCAAGGGCGCAAAATATATGCTGCGCAAACTAGCCATTTACCGTTAAAAATTAATATGGCTGGTGTGATACCACCGATATTTGCCTCAAGCATAATATTGTTTCCGGCAACTTTATCACAGTGGTTTGGCCAATCTACCCATGTAACTTGGCTGACGCGTTTAAGCTCGGCTTTGTCGCCTGGCAAACCGCTGTACATTATATTATTTGCATCTGCTATCGTGTTCTTCTGCTTCTTTTACACGGCCTTAGTGTTTAATCCGCGTGAAACAGCAGATAACTTAAAGAAGTCCGGGGCGTTCCTACCAGGAATTCGTCCAGGTGAGCAGACCGCGTCATATATTGATAAAGTTATGACTCGTTTGACAGTAGTGGGTGCGATATATATAACAGCAGTGTCACTAATGCCGGAGTTCTTGGTGTTATTTATGAAGGTACCTTTTTATTTTGGCGGTACTTCGTTGTTGATTATTGTAGTGGTTGTTATGGACTTTATGGCTCAGATCCAAGCACACTTAATGTCTCATCAGTATGAGGGATTAATGCGTAAGGCTGGGTTGAAGAAATAAAAATCAGATGTCCTACCTGTTTTACGGTTGTGCCGTACGGGTGACGCCTTGGCGGATCCCTTAAATTGCGCCCGCAGCGTAAGCGAGGACGAATTTAAGGGCTAGCTGCATGCAGCTAGCGCCAGTCTCACACGGATGTGACTGGCAGTCTTGCTAGCGTAGCAGGATGCGAAGCGTGCAAGAACAAGGCGGCAGGACCCGTAAAGGCACAAGCTAAGATTTGTAGTGTTGGAGTAAAAAAATGAAAGTTAGAGCGTCTGTTAAGCGCATGTGCAAAGACTGCAAAGTGGTACGCCGTCATGGTATTGTCCACATAATTTGTAAAGAAGCTAAGCACAAGCAGAGACAAGGTTGAGTTTGACTATTGGGTTAAATGTGGATAAGCTATTTCGCTATCCCTTTTTTAAAAATCTCGTATGGGAGTTAACTGAATGATTCGTGTATCTGGCGTAATATTGCCACCGAATAAACATATAGGTATAGCCTTAAGAAGTATTTTTGGCATCGGTCGCACACGCGCGCTACAGATTTGCCAAGCAGTTGGGGTTGAGCCATCTGTTAAGGTATCGGAAATTAAAGAAGAAACTGCAAATATGATACAAAAAGTAGTTTCAGAATTTGAAGTCGAAGGCGATTTACGTCGTCGTATCGCAATGAATATTAAGCGTTTACGTGATATTAAATGTTATCGTGGTTTACGACATCGTATGGGGTTACCTGTGCGTGGTCAAAGAACAAGAACAAATGCACGTACACGTAAAGGTAAGAAGCGCAGCAAAGGCGGTACTTCAGGGTTATCATCAGCTGCTAAGGCTGCATAAGATTAGGTTTTTAACTTTAGGAAAATATTAGAAATATGGCGATTGTAAAACAGCGTAAAAAAGCTAAAGTCGTAGTTTCAAGTGGTAAAGCATATGTGCAAGCTTCTTTTAACAACACTCTAGTATACCTCACTGATTTAGAAGGTAATGTTTTGAGTTGGGCTACAGCTGGTGGCATGGGATTTAAGGGCTCGCGTAAGAGTACTCCATATGCTGCACAACAGGCTGCGGCAAAAGCTGCTCAAGCAGCGCGAGACAATTTTGGCATGCGCACAATCGAAGTCTTCATTAAAGGTCCCGGACCTGGGCGTGAAGCCGCTGCAAGAGCATTGTCTAACTATTTTGATAAAGTGACTGCGATTTATGATGTAACTGGTATACCGCATAATGGATGTCGCGCTGAAAAAGAACGTAGAGTATAAGGCGTTAGGGGTTTTTTGATATGGCAAGAGATTTGAGTCCTAGTTGTAAAGCTTCAAGAAGAATAGGTACAGATTTACTATTAAAACGCATGGGTCGCGATTTAGAGACCAAATGCAAGCTTTCTACTCCACCAGGACAGCATGGTGCAAAAAAAGCAAGAAAATCTGATTACGGTATGATGTTACAAGCTAAACAAATGTTGAAGCTAATGTACGGTGTACTAGAGAAGCAATTTAGACGTTACTACTTTGAAGCATCACGTCGTAAAGGTGCTACAGGTTCAACAATTCTAGAGTTGCTAGAAACACGTTTAGATAATGTTGTATACCGTATGGGCTTTGGTTCAACCCGTGCTGAAGCGCGACAATTAGTGCGACATAAAGCAATTGTGGTTCAGCCACAGGGTGATGCAAACAAAGCAGTAGTAGTAAATATTCCATCTTATCCGGTTAAACCAGGTGATGTAATTGCAGTACGTGAACGTAGTAAAGGTCAGACTCGCATCGCTGATGCTTTGCGAATTCATGAAAGCTTAGGTTTTCCTGAATGGGTAGAAGTAGATGTAGCAAGCAAGGTTGGTACTTTTAAGCGCCTGCCTGAACGTAGCGAATTGCCAGCTGAAATTAACGAACAGTTGGTTGTGGAACTCTACTCCAAGTAACAGATTTTTATGGGAGCGAAACGATGCAGCGTGCTGTGAATGAATTTTTAAAGCCGAGAATAGTAAATATCCAGGAACGTGGAGTTAACCATGCACGTATAGTGCTTGAACCTCTAGAGCGCGGTTTTGGTTACACCCTAGGAAACTCGTTAAGAAGAATTTTATTGTCTTCGATGCCAGGTTGTGCAGTAGTACAGGTGCATATCGATGATGTGTTACATGAGTACACTACTAAAGAAGGCGTACAGGAAGACATTATTAACATTCTTTTAAATTTAAAAGAAGTTTGTTTCCGACTGGAAGGCCGGGATGAAGTTGAATTAACTTTAAATCGCAAAGGCCCAGGTCAGGTTAAAGCCGGTGATTTTCAATTACCACATGATGTTAAGGTAATTAATCCTGATTTCGTAATCGCTAACCTTACTGAAAGTGGTGAATTAAAAATGACGGTGCGTGTAGCTCGCGGTCGTGGTTATGAGCCAGCAGCAGCACGTATGAATAGCGAAGAAGCACAGCAAATTGGATGGTTGCATTTAGATGCATCATTTAGCCCAATTCGGAAAGTGAGTTATTTCGTAGAAAATGCACGTGTTGAAAAACGCACCGACTTAGACAAATTAATTTTAGATATTGAAACTAATGGTACCATTGAACCAGATGAAGCAATTCGTTGGGCTGCTAAAGTACTATCTGAACAACTATCAATATTTGTTGAATTGAAGGGCGATAAGCAAGCTGAGCCGGTAGCTGCTCCAGCAAGCATTGATCCAGTATTATTACGTCCAGTTGATGATTTAGAATTGACAGTGCGTTCTGCTAATTGTTTGAAAGCAGAGAATATTTATTACATTGGTGATTTAATTCAAAAAACCGAAGTTGAGCTGTTAAAGACTCCAAACCTAGGCAAAAAGTCACTAACTGAGATCAAAGACGTGTTAGCATCTAAAGGCTTATCTTTAGGTATGAAATTAGAAAACTGGGCTGTTCATCGTCAATTGCGCGACGAAAAAGAAAGCGGTAACGGTTAATAGTAGGTATTAGAATATGAGACATAGAAAAAGTGGTGTGATCTTAGGACGCACATCAGATCATCGCAAAGCGATGTTCCATAACATGGCAATTTCAGTAATTAATCACGAAGTGATTAAGACTACATTGCCAAAAGCTAAAGAATTACGTAGGGTTTTAGAGCCATTGATAACTTTAGCTAAAGAAGACAATGTTGCAAATCGCCGCAACGCATTTGCTAAATTGCGCAATAAAGAAGCAGTTGGTAAATTATTTTCTGAAATTGGTCCGCGTAATAAAGCGCGCCCAGGTGGCTATGTGCGTATTATCAAATGTGGTTTTAGAAATGGTGATTGCGCTCCAATGGCCGTTGTAGAAATGGTTGAGCGTAGCGAAGAAGCAGCATCTGCTTAATATCATAATAGTGTATAAATAAAGCCGGTTTAGTCCGGCTTTTTTATGTCTATTGGCATTCCTTGAGGTTTTCTAGATCGCCATTCTCGGTTACCCCAGCAGATAAATCCCAACTGCTGCCGGTATTTAGGTTAATCCATCCTTGAGGCAGGTAGATATTTGGATCTGAAGTATTAGATCCCATGTTGCCTAGTGCATAGGCTTTGTAATAGCGTACAAAACCGTCAACATTATAAAGAAAGTATTGTAATAACACTGTGTCATAACTTGTATCTGGAAATACATTCGCGACATCTATATAGAAAGTTATATATTGTGAAGCACCACAGCTATCACCGCTTATTGTCAAAAATCCAGCTGCTTGGCTAACAAGTGAGTTATCTGCAATCGCTCCACTGCCCACGCCAAGCTCTTCAGCATTAGGGTAGTAGCCATGTTTACTTGCATATTCATGGGACTGCTGACCTAAAAATTCTAAGGTTGTAATTACACTAGTAAGTTTCGTACGGATGATATAAGACTTATAGGCTGGCAAAGATATAGCTGCTAAAATTGCCACAATGGCAATAACAACCATAAGCTCAATCAATGAAAAGCCCGAGGACTGATGCTTCATTGTTTTATCCCGCCAACACCTATTTTATTTAGTTTAGACCTAATAAATGAGTGTGCATACAATTCTTGTTTAATTTTTAAGGTAACTTAAGTTCTTTTTTGAAAGCCCATTGCATAATAACCTAAAAAAGTGTATACGTAGAGCCAAACAAACACCTGCTAGCGAAGAGATTATCAAAGCGGTCAGGAGTTTAGTTTGACAACCTACAATGTTTCTGGCATAATGTGCCCAAGCAACTTTACTGTGAGATGAACAATGCAGATAAGTGACGACGTTAAGAATAGGCCTTTCGGCAAAATAAGAAACTTCCTCTGGCCGATACATTCTTACGAGCTGCGTAAATTGATCCCGATGTTTGCCTTATTCTTCCTTATTTCATTCGTATATAATTTGCTGCGTTGCTTAAAGATCTCACTTATTGTTAAAGCAGAAGGTTCAGGAATTGAGGTTTTACCTTTTTTAAAGATTGGTGCGGTTTTACCAGGGGCATTAGTGTTGACTTACATTTTTACCCTACTTATTAGTCGTTTTACTCGGGAACAAGTTTTCTACACCATTCTTAGTGGCTTTTTAATTTATTTTGTGTTTTTTATGTTTGTGTTGTATCCCAACCATTCGTACCTTCAGCTAGATACTATCGCTAATTTTTTAGGTACGCTTGAATTTTTGGGCGAAGGTTCGAAGGGCTTTATTGCGGCGGTGCGTCATCTTAATCTAACGGTATTTTATGTCTTGTGTGAGATGTGGAGTGCTGTAGTTCTATCAATGTTGTTTTGGGGTTTTGCAAATGAAGTGACCAAAGTTGAAGAAGCTAAACGCTTCTATGCGATCTTTGCGTTAGGCGCCAACCTGTCAGGAATCTTTTCAGGCGAGTTTGCGCAAATTGTGAAGCAAGTCCCTTACATGGCCTTCTTACCATTTGATGAGCATAACCAATGGATTTTCTTACAACTTTGTACCGTAGTTGGGATAGGTTTAGTAATTATTGGATTATTCTACTGGTTAAATCATAATATTTTTCATGTTGAGCGAGTACAGGCGGCGCAATTACCGAAGAAGTCGAAACAATTGTCATTAAGTGAATGTTTCTCATACTTAGCAAAATCACGATATCTTACATACATGGTAATTATTGTGGTTGGTTACAACATTGTGTACAACCTAGCAGATGTAATGTGGACTTATAAAGTTGATCAAGTATATCAAACAAGTAAAGATTTAAATGCCTATATGAACTATATAACTGTGCTAACTGGAATAGTTGCAGTTACTTGTGCCTTTCTAATTTCCGGCAATGTGATTCGACGTTTTGGCTGGACTGCTGCGGCTTTGATAACTCCAGTTGTGTGGTTTGTGACTAGTATGGGATTCTTTTCAGGCTTAGCATTTGAAGGCTCTATGATAATGGATGTATTTGCTGCATTCATCGGTAACCCGGCAAACTTCGTTTTGTTATTAGGCTCGATTCAAATTTGTTTAGGGCGTGGTTGTAAATATACCGTATTTGACGAAGCTAAAGAAATTGCGTTCATTCCACTACCAAAAGAAAATCAGCGCAAAGGTAAAGCAATTGTTGATGGTTTAGCCTCGCGGTTTGGTAAATCTGGTGGTTCAGTGATTTACTTGATGTTATTTGGGTTATTCGGATCGATGGGCAATGTTGTTCCTTATGTGTCAGTAATAATCTTTGTAGCGCTTATAGCATGGCTATATGCAACAGTTAAAATGGGTAAGATCGTTGATCATGCTATTGCCGGCGACATTACTTTGACTCTAGAAGAAGAGCAACTGCTTGGCAATATTGGTAAAAGAGCTAAGGCTGATCCTACTACACCAATAATTCAAACCAATTAAAGTATAGGGGAGTCGGTTTGAAGGGAGATCGCAGTAGCCTAGTTTCATGCTACGCTGTCACTGTAATGTGTGATTTAGATTTGACCTTATTTTTTATTCCTGCCACTTACACCGAAAAGCTCCAAGTAACAAAGTCACCACATTTGGTTAAATCATCATATAAATTGTATGATCGGGTTTGCTACTTAATTTATTATGAAAAAACCAAGGCTTTACTTGAATATCTATTGAGTAAACCAGGACAAGTACGGATAGGTTTTATAACTGCAGCGCAGTATGAAGCTGAGATAACCCTATCATTCTTGGAACTTGCATTTGATTTACCCAGGAATAGCCTGCAAAATTGCATTTTTGTAAATTCTAGCAATATCGGGGATGCTCATACTCCTAAAGGTTTGAAACTTGGTGTGATGCGAAGTTTAGGTATTTTTAGTGTTGATGAAAAAGTGGTATTATTAGATGATAATCCGTATCACGTAAAAAGTGCAGAGGAAGCTGGTTTCAAAGGTGTTCTAGCAACAGGAATTACTTTACATGAAGAAACCAAGACAATAGATGATGGATATTTTAACTTATTACGTCACTTTATAGAAATGGCGCTAGCATCCTATGTGCGCAGTAATCCGCTCTTAAGGTTTTAAGAAAAAATGATCAGCGGATAAATAACCACTGTAATTTTTACTACTAATAATAAACTTAAATATTGTCTATCCTTAAAGAATGCTTTAGTTGAGGCTAGCTATAAGATGGGCAAAAACCAGCAACCAAATCATAATAAGAAATTATTTCCTTGTACAGAATTTGAAGAAGTAGTGTATTTATTGCAAGGTGGAGGTGCATTAGGCGCTTTCCAAGTGGGGGTATACCAAGCTTTAGAAGAGCATGGTTTTGCGCCAGATTGGTTAGTGGGAATTTCAATTGGTGCTATAAATTCAGCAATTATAGCAGGTAACCCTCCCAAAAAGCGCTTAGAAAAATTAATGCAATTTTGGGACTTAGTTACTCATAAAATTGAGCCACAACTTGGGAATTACGAGATTCAAGAACCTAATCTTATTCAAGCGTATAATTTGTGTAGCGCATTATTCAGTTTAAATTTTGGGCAGACGGAATTTTTCAATCCTAAATTGACAAATCCGTGGTGGCAGGACGCTACTGATCCTAACCAAATAAGTTATTACGATACCAGCAAACTTAAAAAAACCTTAGAAAAAGTCATAGATTTTGAATATCTTACGCAAGCGCAGACACGTTTATCGCTAGGAGCAGTAGATATTGAAACAGGTAAATTGATTTTCTTTGATAATAAAAAGCAACAGATCACGCCTGAGCATATTATGGCAAGTTGTGCGCTACCGCCTGGTTTCCCTGCAGTTAAAATAAAAGATAAATATTATTGGGATGGTGGGTTATATTCTAATACTCCGCTTATAGCGGTTATAAATGATCTGCCACACAAAAGTAGGTTGTGTTTTTTGGTGGATTTATTTGACTCTACCGGAGTGTTACCGCATTCTATGGACGACGTGCTAGAACGAGCTAAGGATATTACTTATGCTGGGCAATTGGATTTAATGCTAGATTATTATGATCTCCTGCTTTTGATGCAGAAAAAAATTGCAAATTGTATCGCGCATTTACCGCAAGATATGCAACAAGATCCTTATATTAAAGATTTAGGTAAGCTTGGTGATGCACATAATGTGCATATTACTAAAATAGTTCATCGTTCTAATTTACAAGAATTACATTCTAAAGATTATGAGTTTTCACATTTTAATGCGCGTCGGCGTATTGCTGCTGGTTATCAACATGTAAATGATTTATTGGCAGATCCAAACTGGTGGCAACGGAGTGAAGAAAATGTTGGAACCTTAGTGCATTCAAAAGCTGAAGATTTGCACATTGTGGTTGGATCATGCTCCTGTAAGAAAGATCCTAATTAATTTTATCTTAGGCGCATTGAAGTAGCTACGTTATAGTTTTCACGAATATACGGCGCCACATAATTACTAAAATAACGTAAAGCTGCTGGAGTTAGAGCTTTTCCGCGTTCTTTATAAAAATCACCTTTAGCTTTTTCGATGCGCTTTTTATAAAATAAACTAAAAACACACGGATGATAATATTGCAACTGCATAACAGAAGCATTATTCACATATCTGGTGCTTAGATCAGCTAATGTTTGCTTACAATCTTGAAATCCTTCAATATCTGGAAATATACCACTAGTTCTAGCATTTTCCATAATATGTTGCATTGCAGTAAATATTGAACATTTAAAAGATGCACTCTCTCCAGAGGATTTAATCCATTTATGGGCATAGAATGGGAATTTGCCAGCTTGGATACATGCCGTCAAGGAATTATCACCGGATGGCAGTATGACGCTATTAGTGTTTGCATTTAGCATGATGGTACTAATAGCTTTATATTCAGCAGCATTAATCCAAGGTAAAAAAACCAAACGAATTTTTCGTTGCTCAGCTGCAGTTGCGACCTCATTTGGAACTTCATCACACTCGGATCTAATGGTTATAAAAAAAAGTGGTTGTGTATTATGTGCAATAGCTTCTTGAATTAGTGGTGATCTTAGCACTGCCAGTAATACGTATGTATTAACAAAACGTTGGAAGTATCCGAATATTATTGGGGTGCTTTTTAGAAAATCTTGGGCAGCCTTAAATTCAATTGTAGCATAACCAAATATATGTGTTTTTAAACTAGGGGATAAACTTCTAAATTCAGGCTCAATATTCTCAGCACCAGTTATACCATTAACATTAAATAATAATCCGAGATTCTGATCGGCAAGTCCTAGTGAATATTCTGCAAACTCGCCATCTAATTCTAATATAGTAGTTGCTGGGTTAATCGGCTTGTTATTATGGTATAGTACATAGTAACTGCAAGAAATGTAATATACTTGTACGCTATCATTTGGACGAATATCTTCAAAGAAAGCCCCTATGTTTACGTGCTCGCCGAATAAGTTACTACCTTGTAACCATAAAACCTTGTACAAATATTGGTTGTGTAGATTTATAAATTTAAAAATAGGATGTTGTGGGTCTGTTGCACGCAGCCCTTGCAATTGTAGATTAAAATCTATATCGCTACGTACAAAGATTAATACTTTATTGTTTTGAATCGTTTTAGATTCTAAATATAATCTTAACCAAGAAAAGAAATAGACTAGATCACCCACTCCATCAACTGCTGATACAGTATGGATCACATAATCTCTTGGCATCAGAATAGCCTTAAAATAATTAGTAATCTAAATATAAAACAATAACACATATTAGGTTGTATCCTTACAATATAATATATAGTCCCAAAACATCTAGATTTATAGTTAACACAACTATAGGTATGACTTAGAGTTTAGCAGACATCTTGATGCTAACCTAGGGTATTCTGGAATATTAGGTAAAAAAATTTCCGTTATCAAAATTGGATCATTATTAATATAAAAAATTCTACGGCGGGCAAATAAATCGCCTATAGCTGCAAAGTGTAATTCACCACGCAGCAAATTTTTATGTTGGTATAAAAAATGTTCGCCAATTAAATTATTCCCAAGTGTATCGAATATATTTTTATATTTGGCATAAGTTGCAGCGGGTACAATTACTCTTGCTAAAACCAAAGGGATAGCATCGCCACAGAGATATACTTCTCGTACCAAAGAATTGGTTTCGTTGATTTCTAAAAAATCCTGCTCGTCTGGCGCAGCAATTCCAATTTCTTGTTTTAACACTTTTACGCTTAAATTGTTGCAACAAGCCCGCAAAGCAACACTAAGCTTTTCCGGTTGAGTTAACCAATGTAAAAATTTATTATCCGTTGCTAAATTCAAAGATTCACAGTTTGTATTCCAGGTTGGCATAATTTATTGCTGCAAATATGGTAATAAAAACTGGCCAGTGTAAGAACCCTTAACTTTAACTACCTGCTCAGGAGTTCCACAAGCAATCACTTGACCACCGCCATCACCACCTTCTGGTCCTAGATCTATTATCCAATCGGCAGTTTTAATTACATCGAGATTATGCTCAATTATAATTATAGTATTGCCGTGTTCTTTGAGACGATAGAGAACTTCTAGTAAACGTTTTATATCATGAAAGTGTAAACCAGTTGTTGGTTCGTCTAAAATGTATAGGGTATTTCCAGTATCGCGTCTTGCTAATTCACGTGCCAATTTTACGCGTTGTGCTTCGCCCCCAGATAATGTAGTGGCAGATTGTCCTATTTTTATGTAACCCAAACCAACATCAAGTAAAGTTTGTAATTTACGAGCTAATGGCGGCACTGGCTTGAAGAAATGCAATGCTTCCTCAACAGTCATTTCTAACACTTCATGGATATTCTTGCCTTTATATAAAATCTCTAAAGTCTCGCGATTGTAACGTTTACCATGGCATACATCACAAACCACATAAATATCCGGTAAAAAATGCATTTCTACTTTTAATAGGCCATCGCCACAACATGCTTCACAGCGACCACCTTTAACGTTAAAACTAAATCTACCCACTTTATAACCACGTGCGCGGGCTTCCTGAGTGGCAGCAAACAAATCACGAATTTCAGTAAACATTCCAGTATATGTGGCTGGATTAGAACGTGGGGTGCGGCCAATTGGACTTTGAGAAATTTCAACAACTTTATCAAGTAATTCCAAGCCAGTAATTTGATCATGTTTACCAATCTCAATCTGGGTGGCGCCATTTAATACGGTAGCTGCCAAAGGATACAAGGTATTATTAATCAAAGTTGATTTACCAGAACCAGATACTCCGGTTACGCAAGTCATTAATCCGATCGGGAATGATACATTTATATTGCGTAAATTGTTCGAGGTTGCTCCGGTTATAACCAATTGAGCTTTAGGGTTATTTTGCAAGCGACGCTCTGGTATGTGGATGGCTTCTTTGCCAGAAAGATACATACCCGTAATTGAACGTGGGTTTTGCATAATTTGTTTTGGAGTACCTTGTGCTACTATCTCACCGCCATGCACTCCGGCACCAGGTCCAATATCTATTACGTAGTTGGCTGTTAATATTGCGTCGGTATCATGTTCTACAACTATTACGGTATTACCTATGTCACGTAGATGCCGCAGTGTAGTTAATAAACGTTCGTTATCACGTTGATGTAAACCAATTGATGGTTCATCTAACACGTACATCACTCCAACTAAACCAGCTCCGATTTGACTTGCGAGGCGGATCCGTTGTGCTTCACCGCCAGATAAAGTATCTGCTTGGCGATCTAAACTTAAATATTCTAAACCAACGTTCATTAAAAATTGTAACCGTGCTATGATTTCTTTCAAAATTTTATCAGCAACTTTGGAACGCCAACCCTGTAATTTTATATCGCTAAAAAAATTTAACGCGCGTTGAATTGATAATGATGTGATATCGAAAATACGCTGATCGTTGATAAAAACATTGCGTGCGGCTTCATTTAAACGACTACCATCGCAACTTGGACATGCTTGTTGGCTCAAATACTTAGCTAACTCTTCGCGTACGTAATCCGATTCAGTATTTTCATAGCGGCGTTCCATATTATTAATAACACCCTCAAAAGGATATTTACGCGCTACGCTGCGGCCTTGTTCGCTATTATAAGTGAATTTAATTTCTTCATCGCCGCTACCCTCTAGAATTATGTTTTGGATTTTTTTGCTAAGTTTGTTGAAGGGAGTATCAAGTTTAAAATCATAGTGTTTGGCAAGTGAGGTTAACATACTATAAAAATAAAAATTATTACGATCCCAACCACGAATCGCGCCCTCGGCTAAACTTAAAGAGCGATCATAGACAATCTTATCAACGTCCATAAATTGTTTTACGCCCAAACCATCACATTCGTCGCAAGCGCCTGCTGGATTGTTAAAAGAAAAAATGCGTGGTTCTAATTCAGTGATACTATAGCCGCAAGTTGGGCATGAAAATTTGGTAGAGCAATTGAATTCGTTATTAGTATCCATTAAAGAAATGGTAACTATGCCATCGGCTAGATTTATGGCTGTTTCTAACGAATCGGCAATACGCGATTGATTATCGCTGCGAACCTTAATCCGATCTACTACAACTTCAATGGTGTGTTTCTTGTGTAGGTCTAATTTAGGGGCTTCATTCAAATCTATAATCTCACCGTCTATGCGCGCACGTACAAATCCTTGGCTACGTAAAGCTTCTATTTGTTGGATATATTCACCTTTACGATTGCGTGCGATCGGCGCCAAAATCATAATTTTGGTATCTTCAGGATATGTTAAAATTTGATCAACAATTTGGCTAACGGTTTGAGCTTCTAAAGTAGTATCGTGTTTAGGACAACGCGGCTGCCCAACTCTAGCAAATAGCAAACGCAAATAGTCATAAATTTCGGTAACAGTACCAACTGTAGAGCGCGGATTATGCGAAGTAGATTTTTGCTCAATTGAAATAGCAGGCGATAGACCTTCGATATGATCAACATCAGGTTTTTCCATAACTGAAAGGAATTGCCGCGCGTAGGCTGAGAGAGATTCAACATAGTGGCGCTGTCCTTCGGCGTATAAGGTATCAAAGGCTAACGATGACTTTCCTGAGCCGGATAACCCAGTTATTACCACTAATTGATCGCGCGGTATATCGAGATTTATATTTTTTAAATTATGGGTTCTAGCGCCCCGAATCGATATTTGCTGTGCCACAGATAGCCTCTTTTTGCTTTAGAAATCAACCCAACATTCTACTACTATTTTTAGATCTATCTCAAGCCGTGTTAACATTGAAAAGCATCTCTCGCTAAGGGATCCGATTCTGGTCATCCGTAGCTTAGAGTTAAATTAGTGTTCAGCGTGAGAATTGCTGAAAATTGCAATTCGAGGTGTTACTGTTGTTATATAAAGAAATTCAGTTAATTTGTTCTTTAGCTAGCATATTTGCTTTGCGGATGCTGGGGTTATGTATGTTATTGCCAGTATTTGCAGTTGCTGCCAAGGATTTTACCGGGGCTACACCACAATTAGTTGGGATAGCGGTGGGGGCTTATGGGCTGTCGCAGGCTGTACTACAAATACCTTTTGGGTTGCTATCCGATAAATTTGGACGAAGGCCATTACTATTGCTCGGCTTAGGACTACTGTTTATGGGAAGCTTAGTTGCTTACTATGCCAGTTCTATTTATGGCTTGATACTAGGTAGAATTTTACAAGGTACTGGTGCAATTGGTAGCGTGATTATTGCGACTTTGGCAGATTTCACGCGTGAGCAGGTGCGTGCTAGGGCTATGGCGGTTATTGGAATTTCGATTGGTGCAGCGTTTGTTATAGCATTTATTCTTGGGCCATGGTTAACGCAACGTTTTGGCCTACAGTCTTTATTTATGTTTACCGCTAGCATGGCCGTGTTAGGAATTGGCTTAGTTTTTATTACAATCCCTAAATCTCCGACTAGGCAAGCAGCATTAGACATGGCATCCTTGAACTGTAGTTGGCGGGCATTGCTAACCGATCAAAAGTTATTAACTTTAAATTATGGAATTTTTGCCTCGCATGCTATCTTAGCTGCCTTGTTTTTAGTATTGCCGTTAATTGTGCAGCAAGCTGGCTTTAATACTTCCAAGGTATGGCAGTTATACTTGCAGGCATTGTTGATAAGTTTACCGCTGGCGTTAGCGTTTATTGCTCGAGCTGAAAAGCACAGCAAAGTTTGGCAACTGCAAAATTATGCGCTTATGGGTTTATTGCTTACTTTAGTAATGTTGCAAGTATTGCATTCAGCAAAAAGTATATTGGTTATTTTAGCGATATTTTTTACAGCATTTTGTATACTAGAGGCAATTTTACCAACGTTGATTGCAAAATATGCCCCAGCAGCGCAACGTGGCGCCGCGATGGGGGTGTATTCAAGTTTGCAATTTTTAGGAGTATTTTTAGGCGGTGCGATTGGTGGTTGGTTACATGCTAAGTTTGGCATAAATTCAGTATTGCAGTTATGTATGTTATTAGCAGTGGTTTGGATATTTATTAGTTTAAGAGTTTTTAGGTTGAGGGTTAAAAAATGGCAAGAGGCGTAAACAAAGTTATTATCATTGGAAATTTAGGGGCTGATCCAGAAGTTCGATATTTACCTAGTGGTTCCGCGGTTACCAACATTAGAGTTGCAACTTCAGAAGGTTGGAAAGACAAACAAACAGGTGAAACTCAGGAACGTACTGAATGGCACCGTATTGTTTTTTTTAATCGTTTGGCTGAAATTGCTAGTGAATACTTGCGCAAAGGCTCTAAAATTTATATTGAAGGTTCATTACGTACTAATAAATGGCAAGATCGAACTGGCGCAGATCGCTACTCTACTGAAATTATTGCAAATACCATGCAAATGTTAGATTCCAAAGGCGGTGGTGCTCCAAGTATGCCACAATCAAGCGGTGGTTATTCGCAAGAACCTATGTCAACTTCAGAGCCAATTATGGCTGCGGAATTTGATGATGATATTCCTTTCTAATTCGGATAAAACTATAAGTGTTAAGTTATAGATAGCTTAAATAAATAAAAGTCCTAGAAAAATAAATATATTAAACATTAAGAGCCTCAAATATCTGTAAAGATCTTTGAGGCTTTTTCTTTACACTTTTTGCATAATAAACCGATTTTGTTAGATTAAGATGCGGTTGCCCTGTAGATGGCTATGATGTTGAATTTTAAATCTAATAAGTTTGAACGCTTGATAGTACACCTAATAAAAACACACCTAATAAAAACACAAGAAATAGGGCAATCGCACTGCATTTACACGTTTCATGTAAGCGATTGCTCACAGGGCTTGGCTTGGGAGTTTTGAGCATCCATGAGAATATCGAATAAATATTGATCGCTCCAACAAGCCATTTTACGTTTGCATTTAATACCAACTTTTGACTCCATGTCCTTCTTT
>JAGVLG010000095.1 GCA_020054325.1 Gammaproteobacteria bacterium | reverse complement strand
TGCAAAAATACCTAACACTAAATCTGACAGTCTGCATACTTTATTGCCATACCATTATTGTAAGGATTGCAGCAATATGTAGTTGGCCGAGCGGTTACGCTAAGTTCGAGTCCGTTCCGGAGCCATCATCTAGGTCATCCATGCTTTACAGATTCAATGAGCCAGCGATTTAAAACAGCTTGAAAATAGTTATTTTGATCGGTCGTATCACATTTTATAGATAATATTTTTGCTTGATTGCCAGTTCTAACATGAGAGGCACCCCTTATGTCTGCTCCTTGCATCAAAACAAAATAAGCATAGCAATTTGAGTCATTAGGCATGGATTGCATTATGCGTATATATTCTTCCCTCTCTTTAGGTAAATTAACTTGCACTACAGTAAACAATTATCTCCAAGCGCAACTTTCAATAATTTAGATTCCACCTCAAACATCTTGGGCCAATTGGAATCATATTCTACTACTTCATAATTCTTGTCATAATATATTCAACCACACTTTCGTAATCAGTTCACAAAATATTTAGTCAATGCTGTTTGCCAAGGCAACACAGCAATATCCCCAATTTTTTTCGCACGTGGTTCTTGAGAAATACACACTGCCTCAGAATTATTTATGTCTTTAACGATATTGGCAAAAGATGACAATTTATCTTCCCTAACATTGTCAGTACTTTTAATTTCTATGCAAAGAAGTTTTTTACCCGGCCGATCAACGATCAAATCAATTTCTACATCATCTCTTGTTTTAAGATATGAAAATCTATATTCTGGAAAATAGTAACTAGCTAAACGTACGCATTCTAGAATTATGAAATGTTCAAAAACATCGCCATAATAACTTGTTGATTTTTTAATGGGAACAGAGAGCATTCTGCTTAATGATCTACATACACCAGTGTCAAAATAAAAAAACTTTGGCTTGGAATGTAAACGTTTCCTAAATGATCCATGATATGGCTCTAACATAAATCCCATTAAGGTATCTTCTAAAATTGAAAAGTATTGCTTTATAGTTTTATCATCTACTCCAACATCTTTGGCAATATTTGAAATATTTAAAATCTGACCATTACATTGGGCTGAAACTTCAAGAAATTTTCTAAATGGATCAATCTTGCGTATAAATTGTTCTAACCAAATTTCTTCTTTTAGGTATGTTTGTGCATACGCCTGCAGAAAACTTGTTTTTTCAGAATCATCTTGCATTTTATATACAACGGCTGGTAATGTGCCCCAATGCAATGCTTCATCAAGATTAAAGTCTTTACCTAATTCTATGGACGTAAAAGGATATAAATTATAAACAAAGGCTCTTCCAGCTAATAGATTTGCTCCACCATGTTTTAACTTTCGTGCACTTGAGCCAGTCATTATAAAAATTTTATCTGTACTTTCTATTAACTGATGGACCAGATCTAAAAGTTTTGGTAGCTTTTGAACCTCATCAATTACTATGTATTTAACATCTTTATCTAGAGCCAAAACCTCTTGTTTAAAACTCGCAGGATCTCTTGAATAGCGTTCCTCTATATCTGGAGAAAGTAAGTCTATCCATAGAGTGCGTTCAGTCTCAAAGGCATGCTTCAATAATGTGCTTTTACCAGTGTTTCTCGCACCAAATAAGAAAAAACTCCTAGATAGGGGTAATTGCAACAATCTTCTAATAAACTTCATTTGTAGACCAAACTCCAGTTATGCCCGCCATTTATGGAGTATAGTCTATTTATTGTCAGTGAGTCAATAAGCGATTATCTCGGATCCTAGCTGTATCGCGGCATCTATCTCCAAGATGATAAAACAATCAGCTTTTTTCCAGCGATATAGTAGCTCTATGCAAATGAGCACCAAAACCAATGATTGTATTGTATTGTGATTTCCATGTGATTTGCCTACTACTAGATAAAATTACAGCTATATTAATATGCTTTGCTAAAAAAGATAAATGGAGTTAGAGAAAATAACTCTATCAGCAATCTCAACCCGAAAAGTTCGAAAATCGTCCCACTCATTAATATTCAATCCCTTTTTACTGTTACACAAACCTGTGCTTTAATAGCACAAGCACGCTTATTGTTTATGGTGACTTATGCACAAATTAATTTATGTTCTCCTATTTCTCTGCGCAACAGTAAACGCTGTGGAAAAAGCTATCGAAATACAAATGTCCCACCCTGAGAAAACTATTAATGAGTTGATAAGATTACAGAATTCAATGACTATGTCAGCAGATCCTAAAAAACTATCAGATTCACCACAAGCGATATGCTTTAAAGCAAACATCAATGAATTTCTAGTTAGCAATAATATCATATCTAAACCTATTTATGGCTGCGTATTTTCAGACCAAGTAGCGATGAATGCCTCTTTATTAAGAGCAGGATTATACGTACATACAAAAATGGGCATGACTAACGACAAGATGCTCTTTAGTTCAAATTTGATGAGTGCAGTAGGTGGACATGACTTCAATGGCGAGGAATTATCAAACTACAATAAGCAAGCTGTCATCGCCGGTGAGACACTTCCTGAGCATAAGCGCTTTAAGGACATTGAAAGGCAATTTGATAAACAGATTATCAAGCCAATAATAGAGCAGAATAAAGACAACTTTATTTTCTTTGCCATAATCAACACTAAAAAGTATAAAGAAAACCTAAGTCATGAACTATTACACGCCCAGTATTATAATGTGCCGCAAATTAGGCCAATACTTTTACAAGTATGGAACCAGGTGCCATCTAGTGATCAACAAATAATTATTAATGCGTTACGAGATGGCGGGTATGATATGGATCAACAAGAGCTACTGCTGCGTGAGTTTTATTCATACTTTTTGCAATACGACGCCAAGAACTACCTGTCTACTATTAAAGTTCTTGCTCCTATGGCTGAATTAGCGGATATATATGCGCCTAAAATTCAAGAAGCACTAGCACTATCTGATATTAAAGTGTTAGTTGTAAATTAATAGATTGCCTACTTGGCACTTCATGTCCTATTGAGGTGGATCTGGCTACTTTAGATTCAAAATAACTTAAAAGTTTTGGCAAACGATCACGTTGTCTTTTTGAATGCGTTTCTGCAAATTCAAATATAGCTCGTAATTCTGTAACTGAAGCCTTGGCTTTAAGTTCTGATACTTTACTGCCAGCGAAGAATAATAATATATTTAACATTGAATGACGACCTAAGCAGCTTAGGTTCCCATCACGAGATACTGAAGCACGTAATAATAAATATATAACATGTTCTTCAGCCGCAATCCTATCAAATAAATCTAATATATTCTGCGCTCCAAGTTCTTTAGCCAATTTTAAAGGCGTGTACGCAATGCTGTCGTCAATTGATACTATACCAGTTTCAAGTTTCTGCCTACGCTTTGCATATATTGGTGACTCAGTAAGGATCTTAAACAAATTATTTTCATAAATACCTGGTACTTTGCGTACTAAAACTCTTAATGCCCAACGTGCTTCAATCGCAGGAATATCATCATTATGTAAAGGATCAAATCTATTTTGCGTGCCAAAATTAAACAGCGAGATAGTTGCCCTTACCGTATTGGCGTAAAGCATCAAAATAACAAGTGGAATGATGGCCAGCTCAGGATGCTCATTATTAAGGCGTTTAGAAATCAATTTAGAACAAACATTTAACATGGGCAATAACAACGGACCAGATAGTGAAAACATCAAATAGTAACGGCGATGCTGTAATGCTCTATGAAAGCTACGTAAAGCATCTTGCGGAGGCAAATTCTCTGGTCTTAGCGCTGCATCTATTTCAGATAATCGCATTGAGCACCTCTATGTTATTCTTAGTTTTCAGTTAGTATACCAAGATTTAATAATTTGTAAACCATAAAATTGGAGTCTTGGGCGAACAAGCTACATTTAGCACCCTATAAGTAACGCCATGTTCTATTGGTGGCACAAGTATTTCATCAATATTTAAGTGATTTATAGATACCATAACTAAATAGCGATAATTATCAAGCTCAACTGGAGCAAGCGCACCAGCGGCTGTATAACTCTTCAAATCTGATCATTCTTACCCCCTGTACCAACTTACTCCTTGTTCATGGCTTGCTCCATGCATATACACATTAAGTTTGGTAAAGGGGGCAATAGCGTGCTACTTACACTAGTGTATATATGC
>JAGVLG010000015.1 GCA_020054325.1 Gammaproteobacteria bacterium | reverse complement strand
CATAACCAAAATCGCCACCAACTACTAAAACATGCCCAAAATCACCTTTGTGAGCATCTTTGCGCCGCGGCGGCAGTTGTTGAATTAATGTTGCAAAATCCAAATGTGGCAATTTTTTCATGATAAATGCAGTATAGTGCAATAAAATGACATAGGTCCAAATAGGTCGAGGGGTGTCTCAATATACTACGCTGGGATAGTATATACTACAAAAATTATAATGACTACAGACAAATATGGCTTATATTACTCCGCATTCAGTTGATAGGCGTTTTATTTTAGGGATAATCCTAAATGGAATTTTCATTGTAGTAGAACTATATTTCGGGTTTAAAGCAAATTCTGTCGCGCTTATAGCAGATGCGATACATAACGCAGCAGATGTATTTGGTTTAGGATTAATTTGGCTTAGTTATATAATGGCCCGACGTCCTGCACCATTACGTTTCACTTTTGGCTACAAAAACACCACGATTTTTGCAGCTTTCGCAAATGCCATAGTGATTTTTTTTGCAGTAGGTAATTTGTTCTGGAGTTCTATTGAGCGGGTATTGCATCCAGAACCTGTTACTTCACAAATTATGATCTTGGTTGCTGCTGTAGGAGTATTACTAAATGGCGTAACAGCGATGCTTTTTTTCAAAGGGCGCAAAAATGATTTGAATTTTTTAGGGGTGTTTTTAAATATGGCGATTGATGCTGCAGTATCGCTTGGCGTTGTTATCGCAGGTATTTTAATTTGGCTTGGGGGGTGGATTTGGTTAGATCCATTGATGGGCTTTGTAATTGCAATCGCGATTGTATTTACTGCCTGGGGCTTTTTTAAGGAATCATTAAATTTGATATTCCAAGCTGTTCCATCCAGAATTGATTTTGTAGAGTTACAAAGAGATATTGGTAAATATAAAGAAGTAATTGCCTATCATGATTTACATGTATGGGCGTTAAGTACTGCAGAAATTGCATTATCGATGCATGTAATTGTTAGCGAGCAAAATTTTAACCCAGAAGTTGTGTGTGCTCTAACGCGAGAATTTCGAGAAAAGTACGACATTCAACATACAACGGTGCAGCTGGAATTACAAAAGCATCAGCATAAATGTAGCATCAGTTGCTGAACTGGTAGGAATTACGGTTATACTTGTTAAAAGTAACAAGTTTGTAAAAAGATTTTAAATATAGCTATTGGAGAATTATAAATGCGCAGTGAAATTCAGTATTACATAAATGAAGAAGAATATAAAAAAATGTATGCTGCATCAATTTCTGATCCAGAATCATTTTGGGACGAGCAAGCTAAAAAATTTATTTCTTGGGACCAGAAATGGCAAAAAGTATCCGATTGTAATTTTAAAGAAGGGAGAGTACGTTGGTTTGTGGGCGCTAAGTTAAATGCAGCCTATAATTGCTTGGATCGCCATTTAGAAAAAAATGCTAATAAAACCGCGATAATCTGGGAAGGCAACGATCCTTCAGAAAGTACGAAGTTAACCTATCAGGAGTTATATACTCAAGTATGTAAATTCGCAAACGTGCTACTCTCTCTTGGAGTTAAGCCTGGCGACAGAGTGTGTATTTACATGCCGCTAATTCCTGAAATCGTGGTTAGTATGTTAGCTTGTGCACGCATTGGCGCAATTCACTCGGTAGTATTTGGTGGTTTTGCGCCGCTTGCATTACGTAGTAGAATCTTAGACTCAGGTTGTAGCATAGTGATTACAGCAAATGAAGGTTTACGTGGCGATAAAATTATTCCTTTAAAAGATAATGTTGATGCTGCAATTCACGACTTGCCACAAGTTACTAATGTTATCGTAGTTAAGCGCACTAAAACAGATACGCATTTTAATCCCAAAATCGATCTGGATTATCATGAATTAATGAGTAAAGCAAGCGCTACTAATGCCTGTTATATGGTTGATGCCGAACAGCCATTATTTATTTTGTATACCTCAGGTTCAACTGGAAAACCGAAAGGCGCACAACACAGTACTGGTGGATATTTAACGTATGCTGCATTAACTTTTCATTATATTTTTGATTACCATCCACAAGAAATTTATTGGTGCAGTGCGGATGCCGGTTGGATTACTGGACATACATATTTGGTTTACGGACCATTAGCAAATGCTGCGACTATTTTAATGTATGAAGGTGTACCAGCGTATCCTGATGCGTCCAGAATGTGGCAAATTATAGATAAATACCAAGTAAATATTTTTTATACTGCTCCGACTTTGATTCGCGCTTTGATGGCGCATGGTGAAAAGTATTTAGAAACAACAACGCGAAGTTCATTACGCATTTTAGGTACGGTTGGCGAGCCAATAAATCCAGCAGCATGGGAATGGTTTTATGATAAGGTTGGTAATAAACGTTGTCCTATTGTTGATACTTGGTGGCAAACTGAAACAGGTGGGATAGTAATTAGCCCACTTCCAGGTGCAACGAAATTAAAGCCTGGTTCAGCGACACGACCTCTATTTGGTATTAGACCAGCAATTTTAGATAGCGCTGGCAAAGAGGTTACTGATCATAGTGAAGGTAATTTAGTAATTAGCAGTTCTTGGCCAGGGCAAATGCAGACTATTTATGGTGATCAACAACGTTTTATAGATACATATTTTGCAACTTTCCCAGGATATTACTATTCCGGGGATGCTGCTAAGTGTGATGAAGATGGTTATTATTGGATCATTGGTCGCATTGATGATGTCTTAAAAGTGTCAGGCCATAGGATAGGAACAGCGGAGGTTGAAAGTGCTTTAGTGCTTAATCCTGCAGTTGCGGAGGCTGCTGTAGTTGGTATCCCTGATGATATTACCGGGGAAGCGATTTATGCATATGTGCAACTTAAAGATGATGTAGAACCTAGTGATGAATTACAGAGACAATTAATTGCTGGGGTTAAAGCCGAGGTCGGTTCATTTGCTGCACCAAAATTTATTAGGTTTGCGAGTGAATTACCCAAAACAAGATCGGGTAAAATTATGCGACGTATTTTGCGCAAAATTGCCGAAGGCCGCACCGATGACTTAGGTGATATTTCTACTCTGGGTAATCAAGAAGCGGTCAGCAAACTTCTTGCAGCAAATAAATAGCAAATTTTTATAATTACCTAAATTATAATTCTTGTGGCATTTTTACATAAATGCTATCCATCTAGTAGTTTCATGCCCAATTTTGGTGTAGAGTGATTTTAAGGATTTAATTGGGGAACATTATGGAATTAGCAGCTAGATTTCGAACTGTCCTTGGTGCATGTGCAATGTTGCTTATGAGTAATATTGCTTTAGCAACATTTGATTCTACTATTCCTGTAATAGACATGAATGATTATTATTCTCAAGAGCGCCACCATATATTTATCAAAGGATTATCAGATGCTCTTAAACAATGTGGCTTCGTTGCGGTAATAAATTCCAAGGTAGATAAGCAGACTTTAGATGATGCCTATGATGCAGCAAAAGAGTTCTATGCTCTGCCACTTGAAACCAAGAAACAATACATTAGTACAAAACTTAGCGGACAGCGTGGTTATGTGCAAAGCGAAACCGCTAAAGGCGAGGGTGCCAAAGACTTTAAAGAGTTTTACCATATTACCAGAGATTATTCAGCGCAAATTGTGGCTAAGCACGGTTATGCTAGTAATATTTGGCCGAAACAAGGTACTTTTAAACCAGCGCTACAAAAATTAATTCGCGAATTAGATGCGTATGCAATTGTAATTGCAGAGGCTTTAGCAGAAAGTATCGGCGAACCAAAAGATTTTTTCAGTAAGATGACTTCTGAAGGTGAATATATTCTGCGTTCTATCCATTATCCGGCAAATCCACCGCAAAATTTAATTTGGGCTGCCGCTCATACTGATATAGATTTATTTACCATTTTACCTCGCGCTACCGCAGAAGGTTTGCAAGTTCAAGGTGCAGATGGCAAGTGGATTGATGTAGTTGTGCCGCAAAATGCCTTTATCATTAATGCTGGGGATATGTTGCAAAATATTACTAATGGTGTCTATAAAAGTGCAGTACATCGGGTAGTCAGCAATAATCCCGGTAAAGAGCGATATTCGATGGTAGCATTTATTCACGCTAGACCAAATGATAAGATGGATCCATTACCAAAGTTTATCAAACAAGTAGGTAAACAGAAATTCGCTAATGCTACTGAGCGTGAATTATTGAATGAAAGATTGATTGATTTGGGGCTAAGTAGTCCAGAAGCCTTAAAAGAATTCGCTGCCTCAGGGGTTATTGAGCGCCTGATCGATGTAGGTCGCGCCAGCCCAACAGCCATGCAAGCTTTGAAAGAAGCAAATTTAGCCAGCCCTAAAGTATTAGCCACTTTACAGAAATTAGCAAAAGATAAGTCGTAATGTTACAGAACTATTTACTAGCTTTATTGTTGATTGTTACTACCCCGGTGTTTGCAGATTGTTGTTGCGATCTGCAGTTGCCGGAAGGTTGGCAAACTTTAAAACCAAGCTTGAGTGCTCGCATAAAAACGAATGATCCCAAGTTGAGGCTTAGTGATGCTCAAATAGATGATTTATTGGATTATCTTGAAAAAAACCAAGATGCATTACCAGAGTTAAAGAAGCTCCAGAATTATATGCCTAATAAAACTTTGCAATTATTACTTCAATTACAAAGTAATAAATCTACCATTGCGCAAGCAAATAAAATTGCACAAGGTTATATCCTACAGATCAAAGGTAAGTCTGTTGCTGAGATAGTAGCATCAGACATAAGCACGGAATAAAAAATGAAATTAACCAGGCGTTTTACGCCGATATCATTATTAATGTTAAGTATTAACGGCATGTTAGGTTCAGCATGGTTATTTGCTCCGCTATATGCTGCTAAAATAGCCGGTTCTGGTGCTATTATTGCTTGGGTTATTGGTGGACTTGCTACTGCTTTAATCGCATTAACATTTGCTGAGTTATCTGCAATGTTGCCAGTTGCAGGAGGTACTGCACAAATTCCACAGTTGAGTCACGGTACCTTCACGAGTTTTACCTTGAGTTGGTTGGCCTGGCTTTCAGCTTTAACTATGGCTCCGATTGAAGTACAAGCTGTTTTACAATACGCCTCTACTTACTTTAACTCATTAACTACAATAGTTAATGGTGTTCCGACGTTAACTGGTTTAGGTTTGATTTGGGCCACAATTCTTATGCTTGGTCTTTGCATTGTTAATGTCATAAGCTTTAAAGGCTTGGTACGTTTCAATTTTATTTTGTTTTTATTTAAAGTAGCAGTAATTATTCTTGCGACATTTTATATAATGCGCTCTAGTTTTCACGTAAGTAACTTTCAGGATTTAAATTCTGTAAATAGTATTGCAGGATGGCAAGCAATTTTGTCTGCGGTTGCTACAGGTGGTATTGCATTTGCATTTACTGGCTTCAAACATGGGGTTGAATTAGCTGGTGAAACTAGGCGTCTTAATGTCGCGATACCTCTAGCAGTAGTGGGCTCAGTGTTATGTTGTTTATTATTATATATCGGTCTTCAGGTTGCATTTATTGCGGCAATTGATCCTAATTTATTGCGTAACGGTTGGCAGCAGGTAAATTTTATTGGTGATGTTGGCCCATTTGCAGGGTTAGCTGCATCCTTAGGATTAGTGTGGATTTTAAAATTACTCTATTTCGACGCAGTGGTATCGCCATTGGGCGCTGGCTTAATTTATGTTACTTCTACTGCTCGGATTCTTTATGCCATGAGTGAAATAGGATTTGTGCCTAGGATTTTTGGATATTTAAATAAACTTGGATTGCCACTAGTAGCAATTATTGTTAATTTTGTAATAGGCATGTTCTTATTTTTACCATTACCGAATTGGCAATCGATGGTAGGATTTTTGGTTTCTGGTATGGTGTTATCGTATGCGATTGGGCCAGTAGCTTTATTATGCTTACGCTTAGATTTGCCAGATGAAAAACGCATTTTTAAATTGCCTATAGCGCGTTTCATCAGCTCCATAGCGTTTTATTGCTGCACTATGATTAGCTATTGGACTGGTTGGGAAACTATGTATAAGCTGGGGGTTGCAATGCTGTTTGGTTTTGTTGTTTTCTTAATCGCTTTTTGGCGCGGCAAATTGCAGCATCAGCATGTTTGGTTTAAAGCAGCTATATGGGTGGTGCCGTATATTTTAGGCTTAATTGTCTTTTCTTATCTTGGTTCTTTTGGTGGTAAAAATTTAATTCCTTTTGGATGGGACTTTTTGGTTCTCGGTATTTTTAGTATGCTGATCCTTTATTTTGCGGTTAAATATCGTCATGACAGCATCACAGTAAATTTTGAAAATTTTATGGCACAACAGCGTTTAGTGGAGTCATATAATGCTTAATCCATTTTTTAAAAAAATTGTTACGGTTATCCTCTTTATAGTTTCATCTGCAGCGATAGCTAAAGTAAACGTGCAAGCAAATTTACAAGAATTAGATACCCGTGGCTTTACTGTTGTTAGGAATGTTTTTACAGCAGAGCAAATTAAACTGTTACGTGATGCCTATTTGCAATGTAAAACGCAAGCTTTTGCAATAATTGATAATATCCCAGCCCAACCAAGATTTTTTAGTGAAAATGACGGTAATAATCAATCTAAATATTGGAAAACAGCGCAGTATACAATTTTACAAGCAGGTAAAGGCCGGTATGATTTTTACCAAGGTTTTGATAATGGCATTCTAGCTTCAGATATAGTAAAACATAATGCAATATTAGAGAAGTTGATGCTTGCAATTATGAAAGATGAGATTACTAATTATTCAGGGATAATTCATTCTGAACCTGGTAGTGAGGATCAATATTGGCATCGAGATACTCATACTTTAGCTAATGTTGGAACAGATGGTAGTAAATTGGTAATACACGATGATTTCTACTTTACAATATTAGTACCTTTAACTGTTGATTTTACCATTGAAAATGGCACTACGGAATTTTTAGAGGGATCGCATCGTTTAACCGCTAAAGACTTTGGTAACTGTAAGCCTGTACAAGTGCCAGTGCCTCTAGGCTCAGCACTAGTTTTCAATGGTAAAATTAATCATAGAGGTAAAGCAAACCTATCTAAAGACGATAGGCCAGCTTTGTATATTGTTTACCATAAAAAATGGTATAACGATCAATATCGCTCAGGGATTAATTAGCGATACGGGTTAAATTAATATAATATTAAGTGGTATTATTTTACAATAGTGCAATTGTCAGTTACCTACGGCCTTATAATTGTTTTGCTAAAGGTCGAGTGGCTAAGGCTGCATTTCAAGAGAGGCTTAATTAGGAGATAGTAAAATGGGAATGATTTTTTCTTTATTGAAAAAGCTTGTATTAACAGTAATATTTTTAGGACTTGTTTACTTTGTTGCTAACGCATTTAAATTAATACCGGAGCAGTACACTCCAGAAGTGCTGTATCCTGAATATTTCAAAGCAGCAGATAAAGATCCAGAAAATAGTGCACAGCAAAGTGAGGATGCAGCAACAGCTGATGAAAATGGCGCAAAAAAAGATGATAATGTTGTTACAGCTCCAATCAATAAAGCTAAAGAAACTGTGCAGGATTTCCAAAATAAGCTGGACCAGCAACAGCAAGAGCTTGATAACAATTAGGATTGGTTAAGGTAATTTTTACTATACTTTATGCCATTTGAATTTCGTTTAAGCATAGCTCTTAATTCAAATGGCGCATAGTATATTGACAGCATTATTAGTATCAAATACCCTCGACTAATAAACTTATGGATAAGAGGGGTGTAGAATGCCGCAGCCGATACCAGCAACTAAAATTATTTCTGTACTAGAAAAAATTAATCAAATATATCCTGCTACATACCTTAAGAACTTAATAAATGCTGTTGCAGAAGACTCAGAATTATCCCTAAATGCTTATCTTGTATGTAATATTATTTTAGATTTCTTTAACCAAATTGCAATCGAAAAGTTAACATCGAGGCAGCGTGAAATTAAGGAAACACTGGATTTATTACTAGTTGCTAGCGGGGTAACATTATTAGAAATAGTATTGGATACTTTAAAATACAACAATGATGTAACCAAATTGCTCAAACTTAGAACGCAGTTACAAAGTGAAAACTTAAATTATATAGATGATGTAAGTGGTATTATTCAAAAAATCAATACAATTTTACGAGAGATTATTTCCGATCATGTTAGCGCTGGTAAGGTTGAATTCATTCAAGACAACTTATTTCCGATTGTGGAACTACAATCGTTTTGGCGCGACTTTGATCATGTCGTAATGTTACGAGGTGAAGAATACGTAACATTATACAAACTTCATCAAGTATTTCAAAATATCAATAGCGAAGCAATATCGTTAATAAAGGAGATACTCGAATGCATATCTGGTACCAGGGTTATCAACAAGCAAAATCTTGTGGTTGGTATAGATGTACAAGATTCTATTAAACTCAACGAGAAATTATTTGCCAAATGCGATGTAATATTAGGACAAAGCCATTTGGTGCGTGCTGAATTATTTTTTAATGCTGAATTTGATACTAACATACTTTGTGAATATTTGAAGAGTTCTATCAAGCGATCGAGTGCATTCTTCAGAAATTGTCCTGCCACTTATGTAATTACCACTGTTGATTTGTTGGTAACACAGTTAGAAGAACATATGGATTTAAAAACTGTAGAAGTTTTAGTGGCGATGCTTGGGCAATATGTAATTAAAAGCAATAGCTTATCTGCTAATGAAATGCAGAATATCTTATACCCGATAATAAGGACTTTGCTTAATGATAGAGGTCATTATAATGATCAGCCACAATATAAAGTGATTAATCGGCGACATGCTGAAAATTTTATTAGGAAGTTACCCGATGTTAACACAGTTGATCCAAAATATGGCTCAATATTACATTTAATATTATATAATTATGGAGGTGATCCAGAAAAAGTAGAAGCCGATGTTAGAATTATTAAACTATTGTTAATGAGGCGGGTAGATTGCATCAATACTTTAAATTTAGAAGGAAAGTCAGCGCTAGAAGCAGCAGCGTTTATAGATAGAGAAGTTTTTGAAATGCTATTATTTCCAATTACCGGACAAGCTGAGCTATTTAATAGCTTATTGTTAAAATTAATAAAAAATCGGCAAGCTACGTATCGCTCATTATTACGTAAGCTTGGTTCAATGCCAGAATGGAAAAACTACGAACTGCAGGAATCAACACCATTATGGGATTCACTAGATTATACTAACATTGAACATGTGCAGATATTCTTTAATGTTATGGTCTGTAATGCGACGCATCGGATGTTACATTATGATGATTTTGAGGTTCTAACCCCAGTGATAGATAAGTTGCATAAAACCGTTAAAAGCTTTCCGCAATGGATGGTTCGAGTTGTAGCAAATTTAATTTTTCTTTCTAGGCAAAGCATTTTAATGGAACGACTTGTTGACATGGTTAGACATAAAATCTATGAATACCTAGCAATTCATCCTGAAATTTGTAGTGCAATACACCAGCATTATAATGATGCATGTATTGAACAAAATATGCTCTTGGGCAATCAACTATGTCTTAAATCTGAGATCGTTCAGCTTGCCACAGATAAGAATAATCTACATTTTTTACTATTAATGCTTAAAATATTTTGTTTCCTACAAAACAATAAAATCACCCGAAATAATACCCTTGATAATCCGGAAAAGTTGTTATTGCAACGAGGAATATTAAATTTGCTTAAAAAGGGAGTAGATATACAGCCAATTAGAGAGTATCTTGAGACTATGTCAGGAATTTATGTGTATGCCCCAACAATGTTACAAGGCTTTGAGGCACGCTTACTGACTGAAATAATAGCTTCAGCAACTCCGATTGCGGAAAATCAGGGAACTATTGCAACAAGGATTGTGAGAAATTTTACATCCTCTTTAACGACCTTAAAACTATAATTTATCGGTGTTTAGGTATAAAGTTAAATTGCTACTTCGCCGTAAATAGCACAATGATCGCTGAGATCACTTATTACCGTTATATTAGAGAGTTTATATTTTGGGGTACTAAATACACCATCAACTACTAAATTCAAATGTCCAGCTTTATGAGCCTTTTTATCTAGGGTGCTAGTAACTTCTAATGGGATATTATCTTTAAAAATGCAAGCCAAATTATCAAATATTGTAGTGCCGCGTGGTGCATTAAAATCGCCGCATAGAACAAATTCTGGGGTTGGGCTCAGTATATTTAGTAATGCCTTATAGTCGATATGCTGTTGTGGGGTGGGTTTGCCATCCGGCGTCCAAGTAAAGTGCGTATTTGCAATACAATATGTTTGATCGTTGCTTTGCACTTCGATTCGAATTATAGCCCGCGCCATCTTTGTGATGGTTTCTAAACTTATAAGATGCAAATCCTCGGAATTTCCAAAATAATAAGCTACATCTGAATCTAAAATAGGTAATTTACTGCCGGTTAAAAGGCCAATTTCTTCAATGGTTCCTTGCACCTCAACGAATCCCAAACCAGTAAAAATGCATTCATATCCCAAATTATCTCTAAAAATATGAATATCGCGCCGCAGCACTTCTTGTAACAATATTACATTTGGTTGACGTTGTAGAAAAAAATTTTGGATCTTTGCTAAATGTTGATCATGCTCAATATTTAAGGTAACTATTGAAACGCCATTCATGATTCTAATTCCTGCCAACGTTCATAGAGTTGCGATAATTCTTGATCAATTTTAGCCAAGGTATCAATTGCTGCTTGCACAGTTGTTGCATCTTTGTTGTAAAAACCTTCTTCGGCCATTTCTAAGTGGAGTTTATGCTGTTTAGCCTCAAGATTAGTAATTTTATTGGTAATTTGATTTAACTGTTTGGTATCGTTGACAACCTTTGGGCTCACCTTGGCAACTATATTTGTTTTAGCAGTTACTATATTATTTGCGCGTAGCGGTATATCTTTATATCCGCCGACGTTTTCCTCGATTATACCATTACCACGAAAAAATAATGTGCTGGTTGCTACTTGATCAACAAACTCGCGATCATGGCTTACTAACAAAATGGTTCCAGGATACTCACTGAGAATTTCTTCTAATAATTCAAGAGATTCAATATCTAGATCATTAGTAGGTTCATCGAGAACAAGCAAATTATTTGGTAAACTAAACATTTTAGCTAATAGTAAACGATTACATTCGCCGCCAGACAACATTTTCACAGGTATTCGCATCCGATCTGGGGTAAACAAGAAATCTGCAAGATAGCTTATAATGTGTTTACTCTTACCGTTAATACTAATTGAGTCGCGGCCACCAGCAACGTTGTCTATAGCCGATTGCTCATAATCGATTCCAGCACGTAGTTGATCAAAGTATCCAAGATGCAAATTTGTACCGAGTTTGATTTTACCAGAAATAGGTTGCAACTGCCCCAGTAATAGCTTTAATAATGTAGTTTTACCAATACCATTTGGACCTATTAATGCGATTTTATCGCCACGATAAATACGTACAGAAAATGTTTTTACTAAATTCAAATCATTAATGCTGTAAGATATCTTATCTGCTTCAATTACTAATTCCCCAGACATGCTTTGTATATTGCTGGTGAATTTTGGATCGCCTTGTAAATTGCGGCGTTGGCTTCGTTCGCGGCGCAATTGTTCTAAAGCTCGTACCCGACCTTCATTTCTAGTACGCCTTGCTTTGATACCTTGGCGGATCCAAGCTTCTTCTTTAGCTAGAACTTTGTCGAATAGTTTTGATTGGGTGCTTTCAACTTCCAAGCGATGTTGTTTATCTTGTAAAAAATCATTAAAATTACCATTATAAGAATATAAATGACCGCGATCTAACTCTATAATTCTTTGACTTAAGCGGCGTAAGAAGGCTCGATCATGCGTTATACAAATCAATGCTCCTTTATATTGCAGCAAATATTCTTCTAGCCATTGTATCGCATCGAGATCTAGATGGTTAGTTGGTTCATCGAGTAATAGCAAATCTGGTTGTGAAGCTAAAGCTTTGGCAAGAGCTGCACGACGTTTCCAACCTCCAGAAAGCTGTTGTAATTTTTGATCAGCTTGAAGATCTAATTTACTTAGCACTGTTTCAATACTTTGTTGTAACTGCCAACCGTTTTGAACTTCTAATTTTCTTTGCACTTCTGCTAATTCTTTTAACCAACGATCATGATCTGTGCTAGGGTTTGTGGTTAAATCATGGTATTCCTTTAATAGTGCGCCAACCTGCGCTAGACCTTGAGCCACGAATTCAAATACCGTTACATCTAAATTATTCGGTAACTCCTGTTGTAACTCGGCAATTCTTATTCCAGGTTCTTTAAATATTATGCCATCATCGACTTTCATTTGCCCCATAATAACTTTAAAAAGGCATGATTTACCCATACCATTGCGGCCCACTAAGAAAATCTTTTCCTTAGGTTCTACCTTTAGGTTTATATGATCTAATATTGGTATTTCACCAAAAGCCAATGTTATGTTTTCAAGTCTTAATAATGACATTTTAAATTCTTATGCGTTTAAATTACAGGAAGGGTGTAATATAGCATACCCAAATTTGCTCTGTATATGCGCTTGGTGCAGTAGTAATTGCACTTAAATTAAGTTATAAAGCTAGTTGCGTTCTATGCACAATTTTCATTTAGAGGATTAGGACCATATTCGTTGCTACCCTTGACGCTACGTTTAAAGATAGCAACGAATGAACTTACGATTACTCCATATATCAATGCTATATTGAACACCCCGGCTATCAACAGTAATCCTAGTAAGATTTTAACTTGCTGCGACTCAAAGCCCACAACCTTCATTTCCAAATGACTATTTTCAATAAAGGAATATGGTGGGTAGTTAATGTATAAGAATACGACCGCAATTACTAAGAAGAGTATCGTGAAGATAAATGGATACACTATAAATTTTAAGATCCAACGGTTATTATAGCCAGCATCGTGCAAACGACGTACCCAGATAGCCAGACTAGGGCAAAGAGCAATGCTGTTGAAAATATTAGAAGTTATTGGAATCTTGTCAGCGGTTAGCAAATTATATTTATTATCAATAGCGCTTAATATTGTTACTATAATCAAGTTAATGATTATAAAGTTCAGGTATTCGCGTCGTGAAGAGCGTTGGTTAAATTTTACGTATTTTTGCCAGCCTTGCAAATAGGTCGCAAATATCATGATTAATTACCTAATGAAGTTTTTATTATTTTAATACGCTAGCAAGAGTTTAGCAAAGCTATGGTGTCATTAAATGCGGATGGAAAATCTACGAGGTTTTGGCATTCTGGTATATAGTCCCCTGAAATCTGACTACCGTTTGGTCCATAAGTATAATAACAAGTTTTAGCATCAAGACCATTTGAAAGTTGAATTGCCGTGATGAAAACATAAGCCATATGCGGTGAAAAATCTGATCCGGTAACAGCCCCATCCTTGAAGTTGCTTAAAACCCCGAAAACTTGTGTGCCAGGGCAGGTATAACTTGATGTGCTTAATTCAGAAGCACCAAAGACAGCAACATATGGGGGGTAAGCGTATTCACTAGCTGAGTTTGGGATTGGTGTTTGATCTGTACCAGACAATGCTCCAGCATAGCCTAACTCTTGTAAACTCGCATAGCGACCGTTTTGTGCATAATACTGGGTTTCAGCATCTAAATAAGTTCGTAAGTATACCATTGCTGAATTTAGTTTTGATTTACCCACATAGCTGCTATAGGCAGGCATAGCAACAACTGCAAGCATGGCAATTATTGCAACTACAACCATAAGTTCAATTAGAGAAAAGCCGTCCAAATGGATTTTTTTAAATTTCATGAGATTATTATAGTACTTTTAAAAACAATACGAGATCTTCAGGGTTAAGCCTTGTAATAATAGATCGTTATTATGTGCGCCTGTACCATCATCCAAAACTTGATATTGATTAAACCAATCTCCTAATTCATAACCCAATTTCATGGCAAAGCGCTTATAATCTAGCCCAATCCCCATAATTCCTTGAAAGCTAAATGCTCCAAAAAAGCGGTTTCCAACTGAGGAACTGAGAGTTAAGCCGTTGCTATCGTTAACAACATCGCTAATACGCCAATTACCCCACAAAAAAGAACCGGTGAAATCGGCAAAAATACTATATAAATATGCGTTCTTACAATGAACAATCCATTTGGTTTCTATTGCAGCTTTTGGTCCAAAACCTGAAAAATTGTTATTTACAAATTCAGCAATTGATTGAACCCCTTGAAAAGTAGTAATTATTCTTTGCTTAATCCAAGCCGCTCGCAATCCAATTACGGGCCGCACTAAT
>JAGVLG010000074.1 GCA_020054325.1 Gammaproteobacteria bacterium | reverse complement strand
TGCTTAATTTTTTCATAATATGAAGAATAGTTCAGTTACAGTGCAAAGTCAAACCGCTAACTAAGTTGTGACCTGTAAAAATAATATATGTAGGTCTCCAATAAATAGGTCTTGCAATTCCCCTTAAATCTAGGTAATATTCTTTCATTATCGCGGGGTGGAGCAGTCTGGCAGCTCGTCGGGCTCATAACCCGAAGGTCGTAGGTTCAAATCCTGCCCCCGCTACCAAATATAAAAAAAGCCCCTCTATGGGGTTTTTTGTTAGTTGAACGTGAAGTTTTATGATGGGCCATGTGCCCATTTTTATTTTGTAATGGGTTATGCGGCGAAATTTAGAGTTAGAAGCAGTAATTGAGCCGGTAGTAACTGGTTTAGGTTATGAATTTGTAGGCTTGGAGCATTTACCGTACGGTAAATCAACCACGTTAAGGATTTATATCGATTGTCCTGCTGGTATTAAAGTTGATGATTGCGAGAAGGTAAGTAGGCAGCTTGGGTCTGTTTTGGATGTTGAAACTAATTTAGTGCGTGGTGCATATAATTTGGAGGTTTCTTCACCTGGGGTAGATCGTAAACTTTTTACATTAGAGCAATTTAAGCGCTTTATTGGCAAGACAGTAAGAGTAGTATTGCGTGCCCCGTTAAATGGGCAGAGAAATTTTGTAGGATTATTGACTGCTGTTGCAGAAAATGAGGTGAGCCTTGAGGTAAATGGCTCGACAATTACTTTGGACTTTGCGAAAGTAGCACAGGCTAATGTCGTAGAAGATAGGGCGAGATTATAGTTATGAGTAAAGAAATTCCGCTAAAAATGATTGTTGGTACAGTTTCAAATGAAAAAGATGTACCTGAAGAAGTTATTTTTGAAGCGCTAGAAGCCGCGTTAGTCTCTGCCACTAAGAAAAAATATGGTGCACATATAGAGGCTAGAGTTGCTATCAACCGCAAAACTGGCACTTATGATACTTTCAGAATTTGGCATGTGGTAGCCGATCCTGCGCCGAATGAACCGCTAGAGCTTCCATTTAGCCAAATTACCCTAAGTGCTGCGCAACTTGATAATCCAGATATTAAAGTTGGTGATACTGTTGAAGAGCAACTTGAGTCAGTAGAATTTGGACGTATTGCGGCACAGACAGCAAAGCAAGTAATTATTAATGAAGTTCGTAAGGCTGAGCGCAAAAAGATTGCTGATGATTTTAAGAATAAACAATCACATCTTGTTAATGGTGTCGTTAAAAAAGTAACCCGAGATACTATTATATTAGATCTTGGTGGTAACGCAGAGGCATTATTACGTAAAGATCAAACCTTACCAAAGGAAAGTTTTAGACCTGGGGATCGGGTTAAAGCGTATTTATTGGAAATTATAAGTGATGCGCGTGGACCTCAAATTATGTTAAGCCGTACGCATCAAGGCATGCTTGCGGAATTATTCAAAATCGAAGTACCAGAAGTTGGTGAAGGTATTATTGAAATTAAAGCCATTGCGCGTGATCCTGGGGTACGTTCTAAAATTGCCGTTAAAACTAATGATGGCAGAATGGATCCAGTAGGTGCTTGTGTTGGAATGCGTGGCGCGCGGGTACAGGCGGTATCAAATGAGCTTGGTGGTGAACGTGTTGATATCGTTCTATGGGATGATAATCCAGCGCAATTTGTTATGAATGCTATGTCTCCAGCAGAAATAGTATCCATTGTGGTAGACGAAGAAACTAATACCATGGACATAGCTGTGAAGGATGAATTTTTATCACAAGCAATTGGGCGTGGTGGTCAAAACATTAAATTAGCAAGTGAATTAACGGGTTGGACACTCAATGTAATTGGTGCGCAGGAAGCTCAAGCTAAAAACGAGCAAGAAAAGTCCAATTTATTAAAAACTTTTACTGAGCAATTAGACATTGATAATGATGTTGCAGATTTGTTAATTGCACAAGGCTTTTCAACTATTGAAGAAATAGCCTATGTTCCAATGAATGAGTTATTAGAAATTGAAGGCTTTGATGAAGAGATAGTTGAAGCATTAAGACAACGTGCTAAAGATGTATTATTAACCCAGGCTATTGCAAGCGAGGAAGAAGCTAAATCACCAGCTCAAGATTTGCTGGGGGTTGATGGTATGAATGAAAAATTAGCTGGCTCATTAGCAGAAAAAGGCATTACAACACGTGATGACCTGGCAGAGCTAGCTGTGGAAGATTTGACAGAGCTTACTGATTTAAGTGCAGAGCAAGCTGCTAAGTTAATTATGGCAGCGCGCGCTCATTGGTTTGCTGACGAGAATTAGGTGGTGGTATCTTGGGAGAGAAATCAATGTCGAGTGGTGTTACGGTTGAAAAGCTTGCTGAGCAGGTGGGCGGTATATCGCTTGATAGATTAATTGAACAACTAAATCGTGCCGGTGTAAAAGTTACATCTAAAAATGATTTGGTTACTGAGGATGATCGAGAAAAGCTTTTGGCTTCATTAAAAGGTGAAGCGGTAAAAACTAGTGAGGTAGGCAAAGGCACCAAAATTTCATTAAAGCGTACTAGTACTAGCACGCTTAAAGTAAAATCTGCAACAGGGAAAAGTTCAACTGTAAACGTCGTTAGCAAAAAGCGTCGGGTATATGTTAAACACGAAGCTAGTGTTGAAGAAGAGCAGCAAGTGCCAGAAACTCCTCCGGTTTTAGAAACGCCGCAAGATATTACACCGGTAGAGGAAATTACAGTTGAAACATTTGTTGACCCACTTATTGAAACTGAAGGTAGTCCTGCAATAGATGCAGTTGCTGAAGCCGTGGTAACTCCAGAGGCAACTGCCGCACCACAAGTTGAAGTGGCTCGCAAAGAATCCAAGCCAAAGGCCCCTGAGAAGAAAAAAGAAAGTCGGGAACGTGAACGTGAGCGCGGTGAATTGCGTGAAGGGCGGCGAACTAAAAGCAAAGCGCAATTAATAGAAGAAACTGAGGATGAACTACGCCGGCGGCGTTTTAAACCAAAATCAAAATTTGGTAAATCTAAGAAGGAAGATGTGGTAAATCCACACGCTTTTGAAAAACCCGTAGAGCCGCAAACCTATAATGTTCCAATACCAGAAATGATCACTGTGGCTGAATTAGCTAGTGCAATGTCGGTAAAAGCATCAGAAGTAATCAAGGTTATGATGAAGCTTGGTGCAATGGCAACAATCAACCAGGTAATTGATCAGGATACTGCTTGTATTGTTGTTGAAGAAATGGGGCATAAGCCTGTTCCAGTCAATGAAACTGCATTGGAGGATTCAGTAACTATTTCTTATGAGGGCGATAGTGAATCGCGTCCACCAATCGTTACTGTTATGGGGCACGTTGATCATGGTAAAACTTCTTTACTAGATTACATCCGTAGTACTAAAGTTACTTCACAAGAAGCTGGTGGTATTACGCAACATATAGGTGCGTATCAGGTGCAAACACCGCGCGGCAAGATCACATTCCTAGATACCCCAGGACACTCAGCATTTACTGCAATGCGGGCGCGTGGTGCTAGTTGTACAGACATTGTAATTCTAGTGGTTGCAGCTGATGATGGGGTGATGCCACAGACTATAGAAGCGATACAACATGCCAAAGCGGCAAATGTTCCAGTAATTGTAGCTGTTAATAAAATTGATAAGCATGAAGCAGATATAGAACGCGTAACTAGTGAATTAGCGCAACATGGAATTATGCCGGAAAGCTGGGGCGGTGAAAATATATTTGTAAAAGTTTCTGCTAAGGTAGGAACTGGTATCGATGAATTACTCGAGGCGATAATGTTGCAAGCAGAAGTTATGGAGTTGAAAGCCATGGCATCTGGTCCTGCGCAGGGTGTAGTGCTTGAAGCAAGAGTTGATCGCGGCCGTGGTCCGGTAGCATCTGTATTAGTACAATCTGGCTTGTTAAAAGCAGGAGATATGTTATTAGCAGGACTGCAATACGGTCGTATTAAAGCGATGACTAATGATCAAGGCATTGAAGTTGAGTCCGCTGGTCCAAGTGTTCCTGTTGAGGTTTTAGGTTTATCTGGTGCTCCGAATGCTGGGGATAAATTCCAAGTAGTTGAAGATGAACGTAAAGCTCGTGAGGTGGCATTATTCCGCCAGGGCAAGCATCGTGAAATTAAACTGTCGCGGCAGCATGCTTCAAAACTCGAAGGCTTTATGGATCGCATGAAGCAAGGCGAGATTAAGACTTTAAATATAGTATTAAAGGCTGATGTACAGGGTTCGATTGAAGCTTTATCTGACTCGTTAGAGAAAATTTCTAACAATGAAATTAGCGTTAAAGTAATTAGCAAAGGGGTTGGTGGTTTTAATGAATCTGATATTAACCTTGCCCTAGCATCAGGTGCAATTTTAATTGGATTCAACGTTCGGGCTGATGCTACTGCTAGGAAATTAGCACAACATGAAGGCATCGAAATTAATTATTACAGTGTTATCTACGATGTGATTGATGAGATCCGTCGCGCGGTACTTGGCAAGCTTGGTCCAGAAATTAAAGAGAAGATTGTTGGTTTAGTTGAAGTACGTGAAGTATTCAAGTCCAGCAAGTTTGGGGCCATTGCTGGTTGTATGGTGGTTGACGGGCGCATTCGGCGTGGCAATATGATCCGTGTCTTGCGTGACAACATCGTAATTTACACTGGTGAAATTGAATCGTTACGCCGTTTCAAAGAAAATGCAACCGAAGTTCGCAGCGGCATGGAATGTGGTATTGGCGTTAAGAATTACAACGAAATCAAGGCTGGTGATCAAATTGAAGTATTTGAAACCTTTGAAGTGGCGCGCCAAGAATTATAGAGGGAATTAAACATGGTCAAAAGTTCTTCGCGACCTGGTAGAATGAGTGATTTTGTGCAGCGCGAATTATCGCGCTTGATTCGCGAAGACTTTGCCGATCCGCGCTATGGGATGATTACAGTCTCTGCAGTTGTTGTTTCTGAAGATCTGTCGCACGCCAGGGTATTTATTTCTGTTCTGGATGATACTAAGCAAGAGACCAGCATAACTATTAGTGATCTGAATGAAGCTGCTGGTTTTTTTAGAACTCAGCTAGCAAAAAAATTAAACACTAGAACTGTACCTAAAATAAAGTTCATCTATGATAGTTCATTTGAAATTGGCAGTCGCATGGAGCAGCTGTTAAATTCGGTAAAAGGCCATGAAGACAAATCTATCGACTAAGAGCAAATTTCGCAATCTTAGTGGTGTTCTAATTTTAAACAAGGATCTCAAGGTATCCTCCAATAAAGCCCTGCAACAAGTACGTTATTTATACCAAGCTGCCAAAGCTGGGCATACTGGTAGTTTAGATCCTTTAGCCACTGGTGTTTTACCAATTTGTTTTGGCGAAGCTACTAAATTTGCCTCATATTTGCTCGATTCAGATAAGACATATATTGTAACGGCACAGCTTGGCGCTATAAGTAGCACAGGTGATTGTGAAGGTGAGATATCTGAAACTGGTAAAGCTGTTGATTTCTCAGATCAAACGCTTAAAGAAGTAATTAATAGCTTCTTAGGTAAGACTCTACAAACTCCAAGTATGTACTCTGCATTGAAACATAATGGCCAACCCTTGTATAAACTTGCAAGGCAAGGGATAGATGTCCCGCGCGCTGCCAGAGAAATTTTCATTCATTACATTAAAATTTTAACACGCACCTCAGATACAGTTAAATTCGAGGTTCGTTGCACTAAAGGCACATATATACGTAATTTGATTGAAGATATTGGCAGCAAATTAGGTTGTGGTGCCTATGTGTTACAGTTGCAACGTATTCAAGCCGGGATGTTTTCAATGCAACAGTCATATACCTTAGAACAATTAAAACAACTTAGTCTTTCTGGTATAACATGTTTAGATCAATTATTATTGCCAGTTAAAACTTTGCTGAACGATATGCCGCAAATGCAGCTTAATCATATTGATTCACAACATCTAATTCACGGGCGTTCTATAGTTATAAAACACAGCGCAGCTGAAGGTGAGTTTTGTTTGGTTGATGAAACAAACTCTTTGCTTGGAGTTGGTACCGCGCTTAATGATGGCAGAATTATTCCAAAGCGTATGTTGAGTAGTAATGCCTCGGATAGGAACCATGCCGATGCAAACTGAACCTGTTGGCCCAGATAAGCAACCAGAACGGCGCGTGAGTTTTGCACCAGATCCAATAGTTGTAATGGTTCCAGCTTCACCTACAGCGCAGAGTTCCCATGCTGTAACAGATAAAATACTGACTGCAGCTGATGAAGGGACAACAAGAGCTTTGTCTGCAGAAAGAGAGCGGCGCGATTTGGTGTACATTCGAACTCTTAGCCAAGAGCGTAACAACTACGTTGTGACATTAACATTGCTGGGATTACTATTTTTAGCACTATATTACAATTTGTTTATTGCTGGTACCTCGCAGCCCGCAAAACCAAGACTTAATTTATAGTCTTATATCGGCCATGATCTAGAAATGGTGTAGTTCCTCTTGCTTCACTTTTGCTTTTTAGTTATAATGCCAGCTTCTTGGTGTCTTAAGAACATGCGGTTGGGGCAATTATATGCAAGATATTGGTACTTTTATAAGTGAAGTGAATCGCGACTCAATACATATCAGTATAGATATTTCGAATTTTCGGATTGCTAATATTGGTACCCCCGAATATCTCAAGCATTTATTAGATGTAATCAGACATAGTAAAGCTTTAAGAACTCTTGAGATTTCCCATTACGACGCATATTCCTCAGAGCTCTTGGGTGAGATTCTCGAAGCAGTAGCTGCCAATGGAAAGTTGACCGGCCTTAGTTTATTGGAATTTGATCTTGATAAGCTGCAGATGTCGAGACTCGCACAATTATTAGTTCCTGCGATCAGATCTAATCCTTCTCTCAAAGATTTTAGATTATTACCAAACAACCGCTTAAGAAATGCAGAAATACCTGGTATTCACTTTTGCGATATACTCGGAGCGTTAGAATCTTGCAGTGGTTTAGAAGCTTTGATCTTAGATATAGGCACTTGTAGAGACCAGCAGATCGAAGATATTGCACAGCTTGTGCAACAAAGCGCACATTTACAGCATTTGGAAATCAGCTGGAGTGAGAACAGTTCAGAGTGTTTGGGGACACTTTTAGCTGCTATAAGAGTTGCTGCATCGCTAAAAACCGTTAAATTGTCAATTAGAGGCATGCATTTCGAAAATACCCTGCAAGTATTTGAAGCCTCTGACAAAGTTACAACTTTGGAATTGTATTGCTGTCATTTTGAAGGTGTTGCCTTTACACGTATATGCAATTTACTTCGGGGTAAGAGTTTAAAAAATTTAGTTTTAAATGAGTGCCACAACGCAGTAGATGCAAACGAATTAAGTCTGGCAATACAAGAAAGCAATGTCTTAGAAAGTTTAGAACTTAGCTGGTGTGGTATTTTTGATGCTGGAGTGATGCGTGTATGTAATGCAGTTGCAAGAACCAAGGCATTAAAATCATTAACTATAGCAGATGAAATACTAGATGCAGCTGCTACTGCGTTAGCAGCTGCAATAACACAAAATAAAACTTTGACATCTTTAAGTATAGCTTGTGGCCTCGGTACTGAGGTAGCAGCAGTCGAGAGGTTATGTACTGCGATTGCTGCATCAGAATCTATAGAACATTTATCAATTTACAATGAACCTATCGAACAACAAGCTGCAATTAGCTTATCATCTGCTCTCACCCCAAAATCAAAACTAAAAAGTTTAAATTTTAGATGTGGTAATTTTGCTAAGCCGGAAGTTTCTAAAATGTTGATTGGGGCAATATATCGGGCGCAATTACCGCTGACTTTTAGTAGCTATCGCGGACCATTTTCCAGTCCATTACGCCATGTTTTAAACTTTAATAAAGAATTAATCAGCGAAAGGGAGCGCTTATTAACTCTGTGCTTGGCAAATGAATCTGAAGGCAACGCAGCCAGATCAAATTCATCTGATAACGGCGAGACGGACGCAAAGCCGCAGGTAGCAAGAAAAGTATCACCTGTAATCCGTTTCATGCGGGCTGATGGTGATACTGCGGTGCGCACTAGAGTCGGAGCTATGCTTGGATTAAAAGGAAATATGCGATTAGAAGAGGACTTCCCATGGCTGGTGACAACACCACCGCCTGCAAGGCCTAGACCCTAATAGCTATTTTATAGATTTCATGTTAGAATTTTGGCCATTCTTTATGGTTATCTATAAAGAAAGTTATTTTACTAACATTTTATGAGGTTTTAAATAATGGCATTATCTACCGCTACTAAGGCTGAACTTGTAAATAAATTTAAGCAGGCTGCCAATGATACTGGCTCTGTTGAAGTACAAGTGGCTTTGTTATCGGCGAATATCACCTCCTTAACGGAGCATCTCAAAGTTCACAAGAAAGATGTGCATTCTAGACGTGGTCTGGTTGGCATGGTAAATCGTCGTCGTAAACTCTTAAATTATCTAAAAACAACAGATGAGACGCGTTACCAGAAGCTAATTAATGAGCTAGGCATACGTAAGTAATATTTATATTTGATTAAGGATTGAATGCATTGACAGCAATTATTAAAAAGATACCGTTCGGTAATCGTACTTTAGTATTAGAAACTGGCGTGATAGCACGCCAGGCTTCTGGTTCGGTAAGGGTTGACATGGATGGCACTACAGTACTAGTAACAGTAGTAGGCTTACCCGAGGCTAATCCAGATGCCGATTTCTTCCCATTACGGGTAGATTATCAAGAAAAATCTTATGCAGCAGGAATTATTCCTGGCGGATTTTTTAAGCGTGAAGGCCGCCCGAGTGAGCGTGAAACTTTGATTTCACGTTTAATCGATCGTCCGATAAGGCCACTATTTCCAGACAAGTTTTATAATGAAGTGCAAGTGATTGCCACAACATTATCTATGAATCCAGATGTTGAACCAGACATTTTAGCAATGATTGGCGCATCAGCTGCTATTGCAATTTCTGGGATCCCATTTGCAGAGCCAATGGTGGCTGCACGTGTTGGCTACATTGATGGTTGTTATGTAATCAATCCTAACCAAACTGAATTAGCTCAATCTAAATTAAATCTAGTAGTAGCGGGTACTGAAAGTTCAGTATTGATGGTTGAATCAGAAGCCAAAGAATTATCTGAAGATGTAATGCTAGGTGCTGTTATGTTTGGCCACAAACAATTCCAGCCAGTTATTCAAGGTATTCGTGAATTAGCCAAAGAAGCTGGCAAACCTGCATGGTCTTGGACTCCAGCACCTGTTAATCAAGATTTAACCACTAAGTTAAGCCAGCAATTTGAAGCACAAATTTCTGAAGCTTATACAATCCGTGATAAATTAAAGCGTCAGCAAAAATTAAAAGAACTACGCACTACAATTATCAGTACTTTTATTCCAGCAGAGCCAAGCGCGGATGCTCCTACTGAAAAAGAAGTTAGTACTGCGATTGAGGCTTTAGAAAGCAAGGTAGTACGCGGTAAATTATTGCGTGGCGAAGCAAGAATTGATGGGCGTGATGCTAAGACTGTACGTCCGATTACCATTCAAACTGGTGTGTTGGATAGAACCCACGGTTCCGCTTTATTTACCCGTGGTGAAACCCAAGCATTAGCAGTAGTTACTTTGGGCACTACTAAAGATGCGCAAACTATGGATAGCATTTTTGGGCAAGAGAAAGAAACCTTTATGCTGCATTATAACTTCCCACCATTTAGCGTAGGTGAAGTGGGTGCTGTTGGTAGTCCCAAGCGGCGTGAAGTAGGGCATGGTAAGTTGGCAAAACGCGGCTTACAAGCGGTCATACCAACAATGGAAGAATTTCCATACGTATTACGCTTAGTATCTGAAATTACCGAATCAAATGGTTCTAGCTCTATGGCGACTGTGTGTGGTGGTAGTTTAGCATTAATGGATGCTGGGGTGCCGATTAAGGCTCCGGTTGCTGGTATTGCGATGGGTTTAATTAAAGAGGGTAATGATTTTGTAGTTATTACTGATATCCTTGGTGATGAAGATCATTTGGGCGATATGGACTTTAAAGTTGCTGGTACTACCAAGGGTGTTACAGCGTTGCAGATGGATATTAAAATTTCCGGAATTACGCAGGAAATTATGCACCAAGCATTGGAAAGTGCTAGAAATGGTCGTATGCATATTCTAGATATTATGGCCAAGGCAATTAATGCACCACGTCATAATTTATCTGCATTTGCACCGCGCATCATTGCACTGCAAATTAACCCAGAAAAAATCAAGGATGTTATTGGTAAAGGTGGCTCAGTAATTCGTGCGATAATTGAAGAAACCGGCGCTTCTATTGACATTACTGACGATGGTTTAGTCCAAATTGCTTCAGTTGATCAAACTGCTGGTGAAGCTGCTAAACAAAAGATTGAAGCTATTGTTATGGAAGCTGAAGTTGGCCGAATTTATAAAGGTAAAGTGGTACGGATTGCTGATTTTGGAGCATTCGTGAACATTTTACCGGGGCGCGATGGTTTGGTACACATTTCACAAATTTCTAATCAACGCATAGAAGATGTAAATGATGTATTGAAGGAAGGACAAGAAGTTGAAGTTAAGTTAATTGAAATCGATCGTCAAGGTCGTTTGAAGTTAAGCATGAAAGCATTAGCTGATACTCCTGAAGCCAACATGGAATCCACTAAGCAATAAGTGCTATTCTATGTTGAAAATAGATGTACGTATTGAGATTAGCAATTTAGCAGCAGGCCGTAATTTGTGCGAAATGAGGTTTTACCCTAATTTTACACATACGGCCTTGCTAGATGATGGAGTCATTTTTGATCGGATCAGATTTGATATTGAAGCTATGCTCAAGAAACTCGGCAATGATACGCCGGATTGCATAGTCAATGTTAATGATCGCGAAAAAATTCATCCAGTATGTCTGTCGTTCGAAACGAATCTAGGACTTGCATTTTACATTAATAGAATCAACGATATTCTAAGAGGACATTTAAAGCATCCTGTCTGTCAATGTTTTGGGGTAACTTTGTTTACCGCGTCACCTGAGAGATTATTAGCATATCCGGAATTCGCAACTATTCCATATAGTGCTAAGACTGTGCTACAGCAAAAACTAAATACTGTTGTGGTTGTTGATACTGACTCTGAACGGCAAGTACAAGTTATAGCTAAAGATGCGATTGCCCAAAACGACTTTCCAGAGTTCCATAAGCTTTGTCGAGCCGTTGCTAAAAGCCTACAGCAATTAGGATGTTTATACGGAGTTGGCGGTAGAGATTATACCCAAGTTCCACATAACAAAAATTCAGATATCAAAGCTCATTGGGACAAAGTGAGAAATATAGCCGCTGATATTACAGATAGAGCCATGTTTGAGTTAAGGCTTAAAAGGTTAGTCGCAAATGTATTAGTTGCTCCCGCCCCTGTAATTGACATTGATAATTTAGAGGCTGCTGAAAACAATGCAGGTAACAAAATAATTTGTCGTCCATGATTTAAATTAGTCATTCTTAAGATTGCCGAATAAAAAATTTACGGGTCGCAACTATATGTGCAACCCGCGGTATCTGGATTTGATCCTATTTTTCTTTCTTATCTTTTTTTGGTTTCTTTTTTTCTTTAGTAGAGCGTTGTGATTTGTCTGCCATGATATTACTCCGAAAATAACTATAGTGTATAAATAATATACCATCCCTACTTTGTAAGAGTAAACCCTGGGAGTTTTTTGGGTAATAGCATATTCTTACATCTTACATACTCTGGCAGCCCATTGGAGTAGGTCGGATAAGCCTCACCCATGATTAGCGGCGCTAAATATGCCCTGGCAGCTGTCGTAATATGAAAACCATCTGGGGTAATAAAATCCATAGGCATTTTAAATTCTACGTTGGCTACTTTTTCTAATGCGACAGCTTCGATATCCCAAGTGTAGGGTGTATTCGTGCGTCGCACAATAATCGGCATTACCGCATTCTTGCCCTGTAAAGCAAATTCTACTGCGGCTTTACCAGTAGCGTAGGCCTGATCAACATCTACTTGCGAGGCTATGTGTCGGGCCGCACGTTGTAAATAATCACATACCGCCCAATGATTTTTAAGTTTTAAATTTGAATTAACTAGTTCGGCTAAAACTGGCGCCACCCCACCTAGTTGCGCGTGACCAAAAGCATCCTTTAAGCCACTCTCTGCCACAAAATGACCATTTACATCTCGGATGCCTTCAGATGCTACTACAGCACAATAGCCGTATAAGCTGATTGCTGCTTGGATCCGGTTTAAAAATTTACCAGGATCAAATTTAATTTCAGGGAATAATATTATATGCGGGGCATAAGCAGCCTCTGTGGCTGCTAAACCAGATGCAGCGGCAATCCAACCTGCATGCCGCCCCATAACTTCCATAATAAACACTTTAGTTGAGCTTTGCGCCATTGATTTTACGTCTAATCCAGCCTCAAGAATTGAGGTGGCAACATATTTGGCAACTGAGCCAAATCCAGGGGAGCAATCCGTAAAAGGTAGATCATTATCGATGGTCTTGGGGATCCCTATACAAGTTACTGGATAACCACGCGCCTGGCAGAAGGTGGCAATTTTATGCGTTGTATCCTGTGAGTCGCCACCGCCATTGTAAAAAAAATAGCCAATATTATGGGCTTGGAATACTTGTAGGATCCTTTCATATTCAGCTAAGTTTTGCTCAATACCTTTTAGTTTGTAGCGACACGATCCAAAAGCCCCAGATGGTGTTTGTTCAAGGCCGCGGATAGTTTGGGAGGATTCTTGCTTAAGATCTATAAGCTCTTCTTGTAAAACACCTATAATACCATTGTGCGCAGCAAAAACTTGTCCGATCGCATTTTGGTTTTTATACGCGGTTTCAATTACGCCGCAGGCTTGGGCATTAATAACAGCGGTTACCCCGCCAGATTGAGCATATAGGGCATTTTTGAGCATAACTAGATCCTTTTGTTTTATTGTAACCCAATTTGCGCGGCTTTGGAGCCAGAGAATTAAATGTTGCTTTTGAATATAATTAAAAAATTTTTGAAACTGTTTGTATTGCGACTTTCGCCTGAGGATATTCCATATTCTAAAAATTTATTAATACTTTTAGCCATACTTTTGTTCGGTATCGAGACATTTACCAATCTCTGGCTGATTGAAATCGTCAGAATATACGATCCAACACTTGTATTGCATTTGAGTGTTTTTTCGTCAATGCTCATTTCGTTAGTATACTTGCTAATAATGTTCGCGTGTGTGTACTCCGTCTTAACTTACTATAAAAAGCAAGAGCGTAGCATTCAAGTAATTACTGCCTTTTTAGGGGTAGACTTTATTCTAGCAATCTTATTTTTATGTTGGATGCTGTTCTTATCTACTATTGACTTACCACTACAATCTGGCTCTGGCAAAGGACTTATTATTATCTTGCTCTATATAATGATGTTATATTGGCAGTTTATGGTATACATCCACATTATATTTAACAGCCTAAATACTTCTGTGCTGCGCTCTGGAATTTATGCGTTAGTATATATGTTGCTGCAACATAATATTACCGAAGTTTTAATGAGTATTTTACTTACAAAGGATAGCACCTAACATGAAAATTCATATTTTGGGAATTTGTGGCACCTTTATGGGCAGTTTAGCAATATTAGCACGCGATTTAGGCTATCAAGTAAGCGGGCAAGATGCCAAAGTTTATCCCCCTATGAGTACCCAGTTGCTAGAGCATGGGATCCAGATAACCGATGGTTTTGAAATTGCGGATATGCCGCGCGATTGCGATTTGATTGTGATTGGGAATGTTATGAAACGTGGTATGCCAGTTATTGAATATGTTTTGAACAATAAGTTACGCTATGTTTCTGGGCCAGAGTTTTTAGCGGAGCATGTCCTTAAGAATCAGCATGTACTTGTGGTTACTGGTACACATGGCAAAACTACTACTACGAGTATATTGGCTTGGATTTTAGAGCAGGCTGGATTGCAGCCAGGGTTTTTGATTGGTGGAGTGCCAAATAACTTTGGTATCTCAGGGCGCTTAGGTGCTGGTAAATATTTTGTTATTGAGGGCGATGAATATGATTGCGCCTTTTTTGATAAGCGCTCCAAATTTTTACATTATAAGCCACAAACTTTGATTTTAAATAATATTGAATATGATCATGCAGATATTTTCCCAAACCTTGAAGCTATCTTGCAACAGTTCCATCATTTATTGCGGATTGTCCCTAGTAATGGTTTGATTGTACAACGGGCAGATGATCTTAATGTACAAACTGTATTAGAACGTGGCTGCTGGACTCCAACCACTGATTTTGCCTTAACTAATGCCACTTGGAATACTGGTAACCTTGGCGCTACGCCACTGCCATTCTCATTACTAGGCCCGCATAATAAAATGAACGCATTGGCGGCAATGGCTGCAGCTAATAATTTGGGGGTGGATCCAAGTGTAAGTTTGGCAGCACTACATAAATTTACTGGTGTAAAACGTCGTCTAGAAATTAAAGGTGAAACTAACGGAGTTACGATTTATAGTGACTTTGCGCATCACCCAACTGCGATTGCAACTACGATTAAAGGTTTGCGCGAACTAATTGGAGAGCAAGCTAGGATTATTGCAGTGGTAGATATTTGCTCGAATACTATGAAAGCAGGTGTACACCAGGAATCCTTGATTGAGGCTTTAGAAGCAACACAACAAATTTATTTCCATCACGCCACTAGTTTAACTTGGAACCTACATCGCGTTTGGGCTAGTAGTAATAAAATTGGCGGAGTGTTTGATAGTGTCGATGCCTTATTGCAAGCGGTTATTCCGAATCTAAAACCTGGTGACAACGTCTTATTAATGAGCAATGGTGCATTTGAAGAATTTGCACCAAAATTACTGAACTCTGTGGCTATGGATGTTGCGTAACTAGGCGCTATTGACACTTCCACTATAGCGGCCATAAAGCATTGATTTTATGTGCTTAGATTTTTGGCCAAGAATTAATAATATGGCAGAATAATTTTGCAGTTTGCTCTGCATCGTAAATTGCTGAATGATGTAACTCAGTATCGAACGGTAATTTTGCAGCTTTTAAACCCTCAGCTAAAACCGTTTGGCC
>JAGVLG010000108.1 GCA_020054325.1 Gammaproteobacteria bacterium | reverse complement strand
ATTACGCGAAGGTTTAGATTTACCAGAAGTTTCGCTAGTGGCAATATTTGATGCGGATAAAGAAGGCTTTTTAAGATCAGATCGATCATTGATCCAAACCATCGGACGTGCGGCACGAAATGTAAACGGTAAAGCAATTCTCTACGCCGATGTAATCACTGGTTCAATGCAGCGTGCGCTAGCTGAAACCGAGCGCCGGCGTGCTAAGCAGATCGCATATAATAAAGAGCATGGAATTACTCCAAAAAGTATCGCAAAATCAATAGTCGATGTCTTAGAGGGGGCGCATGTTGAATTAAAATCTAATCGTAAAGGGCAGCGCCAAGTAGATACAGCGCAGCTTGACTACACACATCTAACCTCAAAGCAACTAGTCCAAAAAATCCGTGAATTAGAAGAGCAAATGTACGAACATGCAAAAAACCTTGAGTTTGAAGAAGCAGCTGCATTGCGCGACCAAATTCATCATTTAACTAAGCATACCATTGATGTTATCTAGACTTAGTCTCAATCAGTCCGACCAATCAACAAACATCATGATTTTGTTGTGTTGCATTGCAAATATTTTTTATAAATTAGTTAATTAACTTGTCATTTTAATTACGAGTGTCTACACTTGTGTTAGGAGGAGAACCAAATGCTCAACACAAGTATACCGCCGGATTCTATAAATAGACAATGTTGCTGTTTTAACATGCGTAAAGTAACTCGCGCTGTTACGCAATATTTTGATCGCTTCTTAGAGCCAACTGGAATTCGTGCTACACAATTTACTTTATTAGTAGCATTGTACTCCACAAAAGGTAAGACTCTAACAGAAATTGCAGAAAGCCTAGTAATGGATCGTACTACTTTAACCAGAAATTTAAAACCATTAGAAAAATCTGGCTTAATTAATACAGTGCAAACCTTAGATAAGCGCTCTAAAGCTTATGTCCTATCTGAAAAGGGCGAGCAAATTGTTGAAAAATGTGTACCTTTATGGCAACAAGCCCAGAACAGTGTGGTAAATTCTCTTGGAGATGATACTTATCATGATATTATTGGCAAATTAGCGCGCATGTTAAGTATTACTAGTACTCCTAATAAAGAACGCAAAAAGAAAGTATAGTCGTCGCCATTTTGATTCATGCGTTGTTGCAGCTTTCACTCGCAGCAGTCATGTATTATATATACACTCCAGCTGCTCGACTCAAGCTGCGCCTAGCCTGAATCAAAATGGCTTATACAACCCTCAATCTAAATCGATGGACAAGCCTTTTCTTTTGTTAAAACTAATATATTTTCACCAGGATATGGTGCTTTGGTAGTACTTACCAAAGTACCCATAGCGTTCACTGCAGCATCTAGTTGTGCATTAGTTAGTTGTGGGCTGGCATCGGCATAAATTCCAACTAATGCAGCCCTGATTGGGGCTGCAAATGACGTACCAGGCACAACTTTACCGTTGTACATTTTATAAGTACTTGGTAGGTACATTTGTACACAGGTACCATAATTTGAATACCAATATAAGTTATCGCCAGGTTGAGTCGTTCCACCTGTAATAGATACACCTGGAACACTCCAGGGCGCGCGAGGGCGATCTCTTCTGCATATATCAGCACGTTCATTGCCAGATGAAACCCCAAAGTACATATGTTTTACCGCTTCTTTTACGGCAGCGTACAATATAGGATCATTCAATCCGCCACTTACCGACCAATTTAATATACTACGGATCCCTTTTGCTTTATTTTCTTTAGCCCGCTCTATTGCTTGGCTGATTCCAGAATAAACTGCTGAGTAGTTAGCTGCACCACCACATATGAATACCGGAATATTAAATATTGCGCGGTTTCCTCTCTGTATTAGACCGTAGTTATTTCCTAGTATAATCGAACTTACATATGCAGCATGCGGGTTGCATCCTATAGGGGCAATGCTGGTTTCTGCATATGTTACCTGTACACCTTTAAATGTTGCACGATTTGCGTCGGTTCTCGGGTTGAGATAAGTATCCATTATAAAGAACTCAACGTTACCATTAATTCTAGCGTTACATTTAGGGACTGCATTTATGTAGGGCGAGACAGGCTGCCTTTTTGCTTTACCTCGCAATGCTCTATGGTTAAATTCTGGTACAACGGCTGCATTGTCTGTGACTTCTGAGTCATCGGTTTCATCTAGAAAATATGCTTCCTGATCCTCATTTAACAATCCATTATTTTCTTTGATTTTAGCTTCATAAAATTCCGCTTCGCTGGCATTAAGCTTTACTGCCGCCAATGTGTACGCTGTGGTTTGCATTAATTGATCAAAACTGTGCTCGGGAGCCCTAAGCATAGCATCTAGATCATTAGCATTCTTAGGGTAAAGAACATTGAACATTTTGCGTTCATTAGCTACAGCAGCTAATGCTAGATTGCTAACGGCGTTTGCTAATAACAATAAAATAGAAAGTTTCATAGCGCGATCTCCTTGGTGAATTAATGCAGTTAGCAAAAAGCGGCTTTTTTGAATGTTACTCGGGCATTACCACTAGAACTAAATGCTACTTCTGAATAATCGCTATTATCTGCTAGCTGTAATAAAGGTTTTTTATTATTAGCTTGGTAATAGCTGACTAATAAAGTATTGTTAAGCATTTGTAACTGTAGAGTTCTAAAATTTGCTCCATTTACAATTCTTTTTTTTTGTTGTAGTTGTTCTTTTAGCATTAGAAGTTGTAATTGTATGGCTGAATCGTTGTCTGGCCAGATAGCATCCGATTTTAATAACAGTGTGATTAGCATTAGAATTTTGTCTTAACCCTATTGTTACGCAACCTTTTTTGGTCCTGAATCTCGCCTCAAATGTAATACAAAGTGCCCTAGACGATGCCACAATATTGTTCCAGAGATTAAATTTATTATTATCATTTCTAGTGGTGGTATATGCTTGTAAAATCCATGCTTTTGGACAAGCATTTGCAGCTGAAAGGATAAGCATTTGTGAGCCGATGAAAGAGCCCGGGGTTTGTACTATAGTAGTTCTATTTAAAATGTTAGCGTAGATTTGATTTGGTGTTGCCTGCAATTGCGCGGCTATTTCCATTGCGCCTTGGGCAGTAGCTAATGGTGTTGCAAATGAGGTGCCACTTACAGGGATTGCTTTTCCAGTTAATGGATTTATTGCTGTAACAGGACTACCGGGTAAATAGATTTTAACGCATGGCTCACCATAATTCGTGAATAACGCTGGTTGATCTCCTGGAATTGTAGTAGCTCCTACTCCAAAAACTCCAGTAGTTTTGACAGGACTTTGTGAATCACAGGCATTTTTGGCGCTATTTCCTGCAGCGGTAAATATTGGTATTTTTCTAGCTACTGCAGCAACCGCAGCGTCAAGAGCGCTATTACTGCCAGCAACACCAGATAAATTAATTATTGTTCTACGAAGCGGCAAACCATTTTGTGCATCTATTTGTAATTTGTTTTCATGATTTAGAGCATCTTGGAAACCTGAAATCATATTCGATACATAACCTTGTCCATTACAATCAAATATACCAATGCCAAACACCCGAATATTACCACTTCGTATTACACCATTATTTCTCCCAAGAATTAGCGATAAACCTTGGCTACCGTGTGCATGGCATGGGATTGGAGTACCATCGTCTACATATGATTTTGCATTAACTACAGTAAAACCCTCGAAACTTTCAGCATTACTATACAAAACTGTATCTAAATAGCAGATATCAACATTATCAACATGCGCTTGGCAATTAGGATAATCATTTAAAAAAATATTATTTGTAGACCGAACAGTAACATTACCACGTAATGCATTCGTGCTAGTACCTTCAAAAGGTAATTGAATTGGCGCATCTGGAACTACAATGCCATCATATAATACACTAGTTAAATTTTGTGCTTGCGTTTCTGTTAAAGTTACTGTACACCAGCTAGCATTGTCCGTGGCAAAAATATTGGTTAAATCAGTGGTATGTGTTGCACCTATTAACTCTAGGGGATCTTTGGTCTTTGGATGTACAATAATATACCGCTGTGCTGCTTTCACACGGTTTGTATTTCCAAGAAATACTGCGATAATGAAATTAAGTAACAATCCTGTTTGTAATAAACGCATTGTTGAGTTCCTTCTCTATCTATTATTCGAATAAAAATTTATAGTTGAAGACCAGATTAATTTTGCTTGAATTAAGTATAAGATATTTCGGTAACTAATTTAGTAGAAGATATATTTTTTTGCTGCGATTTTCAGCCAATATCGAATATAGTGCCTCTTATATTATACCGTATGTTAGTTATCGAATTTGATAACTTAGCGAAATTACTGTAACTACTTCCAGTATTAATGATTCTGTGCCATAATAATTTCAGATATATTAATTACATCTTTTTACAAACGAGGGATCCGAGATGGATGAGCACAAGCAAAAAGCACTTAATGCCGCGTTATCACAAATTGAGCGGCAATTTGGTAAAGGATCAATTATGCGTATGGGTGATAACACCGTGCCAGATATTGAAGCCATTTCAAGCGGATCTTTGGGGTTAGATATTGCTTTAGGAATTGGCGGCTTTCCTAAAGGTAGGATTGTTGAAATTTACGGGCCTGAATCATCAGGTAAAACAACCTTAACATTACAAGTCGTTGCCGAGTGCCAAAGAGCCGGTGGTACTGCAGCATTTGTGGATGCTGAGCATGCACTAGACTTAAATTATGCCGAAAAATTAGGCGTAAAAATAGATGATTTATTAGTCTCGCAACCAGATACTGGCGAGCAAGCATTAGAAATTGCAGATATGTTAGTGCGTTCTGCAGCAGTAGATGTAGTTATTATCGATTCTGTTGCAGCCTTAACTCCTAAAGCTGAGATTGAAGGTGAGATGGGCGATCATCATATGGGGTTGCAAGCTCGTTTAATGTCACAAGCTTTACGTAAATTAACTGCTAACATAAAGCGTTCTAATACTTTAGTAATTTTCATTAACCAAATTCGTATGAAAATTGGAGTTATGTTTGGCAGTCCTGAAACCACAACTGGGGGTAATGCGCTTAAATTCTATGCTTCAGTGCGATTGGATATTCGTCGTACAGGTGCTGTTAAGAAGGGCGAAGAAGTTTTAGGTAGTGAAACGCGTGTTAAGGTTGTTAAAAATAAGGTTGCGCCACCATTTAAACAAGCTGAGTTTGAAATTTTATATGGCGAGGGAATTAGCCGTATGGGAGAAATTATTGACTTGGGTGTGGCGTGTAATTTGGTAGATAAAGCTGGGGCTTGGTATAGTTACAACGGTACTCGTATTGGTCAAGGTAAAGACAATGCACGTGAATTTCTAAAGGAGCGTCCTGAAATTGCACGTGAAATTGAAGAAAAAGTACGCGCGCTAATGTTAACTTCCTCTAAAGTTCCTTGCATGGATGCATCGGTGGAACAATTTGAAGACATTACAGCTGAAGTTTGATTATTCGCGTGTGAATCCTGTTAGGTGGCTTAATGTATTAAAGCAAAAAGTTAAAGCTTTTGACATTAAGCCAAACCCGCCAGTTATTCCTGAATTATTTGCAGCTATAGAAAAAAATTATGAAGCTGATCCAGCATTAGTGTTTGGTAATTTATATAAAATTCTCGAGATTTCTCCGCAAAATTACGAAGCATTGTTAATGCTGAGTGAGATGTGTTTGAACTATGGCAAAATGCAAGAAGGATGTACAGTTGCGTTACTTGGTGCTAAACACTACAAAAATGATTTTAACTTCCACAAATTATTAGGTAGTTATTTTGGTTATTTAGGAGATTTGCAAGCAAGTGCAAAATCTTTTAAACGAGCTTTGGAATTAAATCCGAATTCAATATCATTACAGTATTTATTGCAGGCAGCGCAAAAGAAAAAGGTTAATATTGCTCCGCGCGAGTATATAAGTAATTTATTTAATAATTATGCTGATACTTATGAAGTTTCATTATTACAAAACTTAGAATATAAATCTCACATTGAATTAGTCGATTATCTTCGTTTATTAATACCTCAAGAACCCGTAGATTCATTGTTAGATTTAGGCTGTGGTACCGGGTTATTTGGCCATGAATTTACTAAGAAGGTTGAGGTAAAAAAACTGGTCGGTGTAGATTTATCGGAAAACATGCTAACGAAGAGTAAGGAAAAAAACATTTACACTGAATTACACCAGTCAGATTTAATTGAATATTTGCAAAAAGTGAATACGCCATTTGATATCATAACCTTGACTGATGTTTTAGTTTATATAGGCGATTTAGAGCCGGTAATAGCAAATAGTTATAAGGCCCTAAAGCCGGGTGGTTACCTAGGTTTTACGGTCGAAGCTTTGGATTCTGGCACTTACGAATTGAACATTAATGGCCGTTATCGGCACAGTTTGAGTTATATAACAACCCTTAATAATCGTTATAGATTCGGCAAAATCTATAGTAAAACCATTGCTTTACGTAAAGAATATGGCAATAATGTAGCTGGATACTTAGTTTTATTACAAAAATAGGGTTGGTTAGATGAATACTGCAGAATTACGCGCAGCATTTTTGGATTTTTTTAAAAGTAAGGGACATACGATAGTCCCCAGTTCGTCTTTGGTTCCAAGCGATGATCCGACACTTTTATTCACCAATGCCGGAATGGTGCAATTTAAGAATTTATTCCTAGGGTTAGAAGCGCGTGATTACAGTCGTGCCACTAGTAGCCAACGTTGTGTTCGAGCTGGTGGTAAACATAATGATTTAGAAAATGTCGGTTTTACTGCCCGCCATCATACTTTTTTTGAAATGCTAGGTAATTTTAGTTTTGGTGATTATTTTAAGCGCGATGCAATTAAATATGCTTGGGAATTTGTAACCCAGGTATTAAAATTACCGCCGGAACGCTTATGGGTTACAGTTTACACTGAAGACAATGAAGCAGAAGAAATTTGGATTAAAGAAGTTGGGGTGGATCCAGCAAGATTTTCTAAGTGCGGCGAAAAGGATAACTTTTGGGCTATGGGTGATACTGGACCCTGTGGTCCGTGTAGTGAGATTTTTTACGATCATGGACCCGAGATCCCCGGTGGGCCACCAGGATCACCGGATGCTGATGGTGATCGTTATATAGAAGTTTGGAATTTGGTTTTTATGCAGTTTAATCGAGCTGCAGATGGTACGTTAAGCAAACTTCCAAAACCTTCAGTTGATACCGGTATGGGGTTAGAGCGCACTGCTGCCATTATGCAAGGAGTGCATAATAATTACGATATAGATTTATTTGCAAACATCATTAATGCAACTGCTAAATTATTTAATATCCAAGATACGAGTAACAAGTCCTTAAGGGTTATTGCAGATCATTTACGAGCTTGTGCCTTCTTGGTAGCAGATGGCGTATTACCCAGCAATGAAGGACGTGGTTATGTGTTGCGGCGAATTATGCGCCGTGCGGTTCGTCACGGACATAAATTAGGTATCAATGAGATTTTCTTTTATCAACTAGTGCCTATTTTAGTTAAAGAAATGGGAGATGCTTTCCCTGAGTTAATCAAGGCTAAGCAACAAATAACTAATGCGTTTAGACAAGAAGAAGAACAATTTGATAAAACTCTAGAATTAGGTTTAAAACTATTAGAGCAAGAAATTAAGAATACTAGTGGTAAGCAAATTGCTGGTGATGTTGTCTTTAAACTTTACGATACCTATGGTTTTCCCGTAGATTTAACTGCAGATATTGCACGCGAGCATAATCTAACGCTAGATATGCATGGCTTTGATGAAGCAATGGCGCAGCAACGGGAACGGGCGCGTAATGCCAGTCATTTTGTTGCTAAGCAACAAAATATTGCGCCGAAGACAACAACAAAATTCACTGGTTATGAGACTACGCATCAAAAATCAAAAGTAGTAGAGCTTTTCAAAGACGGACATCCTGTAGATGAATTGAAAAGTTATGAGGTAGGTTTTGTAGTATTAGATCATACACCATTTTATGCTGAGTCTGGCGGACAAGTTGGTGATACCGGTACCCTGGCTTCTGTAGCTGGTGTGCAATTTGCAGTAAATGATACGTTAAAATTTGGTAATGCACATGCGCATTTTGGCGAAAATCTTGGTAAAAACTTAAAAGTTGGTGATGCTGTAGATGCTGATGTAGATGATACACGTCGCTTGCAAATTAAAGCAAACCATTCTGCAACGCATTTGTTACATGCAGCGTTGCGTAAGATTATTGGTGAGCATGTACAGCAAAAAGGCTCAGTAGTTGAGCCAGAGCGATTACGCTTTGATTTTTCGCATTTTGCACCATTAACTGTAGATGAAATTGCTACTATTGAGTTACTTGTGAACCAGAAAATTCAAGAAAATTTAGGATCAGAAATTAAAGTGATGAAACCTAAAGAAGCCATTGAAGCTGGTGCTATGGCATTATTCGGTGAAAAATATGGTGATGCGGTACGTGTTTTAAACATGGGGCAGGGTTTTTCAGTTGAGTTATGCGGCGGTACCCATGTGGAGCGCACCGGTGATATTGGCTTTTTTAAGATTATTAGTGAGTCTGGTATTGCTGCAGGAGTTAGGCGTATTGAGGCTATCACCGGTAACAAGGCTGTAGAGTGGGCGCAACAACAGCAAGCATATATCGCTAAAATTGCAGATTTATTAAAAACAACTCCAACGGAATTGGATGCTAAAGCGCAACAATTAAATGCTAGAGTTAAAACTTTAGAAAAGCAAGTTGCAAAGCTGCAAGCAGAACTAGCTGGTGGCAGTGGCAAAAATTTAATTGAATCCGCCAAAGAAATTAAAGGTGTAAAAGTCTTAGTAGCATTATTGCCGGCGGGTGATGCTAAAAGTATGCGCGAGGCGGTTGATAAATTTAAACAGCAGTTAGGCTCAGCTATTATTGTGCTTGCTGTGGCTGAAGATGAGAAAGTTACTATTATTGCTGGCGTGACTAAAGATTGTGCTAATAAAGTTCATGCAGGTGATTTAGTAAATAATGTAGCGTTGCAAGTGGGCGGCAAAGGTGGTGGCCGTCCGGATATGGCACAAGCTGGCGGTGATAAACCAGATTTATTACCCGCGGCGCTAGATTCAGTTTATTCTTGGGTTGAAGCGCGCTTATAAAAATAATGATAGGAAGTTGCTGTGGGTTTTTACGTAAAAAAATTTGGTGGTACTTCAGTTGGCGATTTAGAAAAAATAAAAAATGTTGCCGCGCAAGTTTATGCTGCGCATAAAGCCGGGGATCGTTTAGTTGTAGTAGTATCTGCAATGAGTGGTGAGACGGATAATTTAGTTGCAATGGCGCAGCAGCTTTCCAAAAATCCAGATCCACGTGAATATGATGTGCTATTAGCTACTGGCGAGCAAGTTACCATTGCTTTGTTAAGCATCGCGCTGATGGAATTAGGTTGCCCAGCGCGATCATATACTGGCGCTCAGGTAAGGATTGTTACTGATAATGTGCATAATAAGGCGCGTATTGTAAAAATAGATCAAGAAAAAATCAAACAAGATTTAGATGCTGGTAAAGTTGTTGTAATTGCTGGGTTTCAGGGTATAGATGAGCATGGCAACATTACCACATTAGGACGAGGAGGATCGGATACAACTGCAGTAGCATTAGCAGCAGCATTAAATGTGGATGAATGTCAAATATTTACAGATGTGGACGGGGTGTATACTGCGGATCCTAAAATTGTAGCCAATGCTAGGCGCATGGACTATGTTACTTTTGAAGAAATGCTAGAATTAGCGAGTCTCGGTGCTAAAGTATTACAAATCCGATCAGTTGAATTTGCTGGTCGTTACAATGTGCCGTTGCGAGTATTATCTACTTTTAATCCTGGTCCTGGTACCTTAATTTCTTATGAGGATGTAAAAATGGAGCATCAAAAAATTTCTGGTGTAGCTTATAATCGTGATGAGGCACGCATTTTGATCCGTGGCGTCCCAGATCAACCAGGGTTTGCTGGCAAAATTTTAGGACCGATAAGTGCTGCAAATATTGAAGTAGATATGATTGTACAGAATATTGCAACAGATGGTTTGACGGATTTCACATTTACGGTACATAGGCGTGATTTTAATAACGCAATGAATATTATTGCTCCGTTGGCAGATAGCTTAAATTTTAGAGAAGTTTTGACTGATGAAAAGGTTGCTAAGTTATCTTTAGTTGGTGTAGGAATGCGGTCACACGCTGGAATCGCTAGCAAAATGTTTCAAGTTTTAGGTGCTGAAGGAGTGAATATACAACTAATAACCACCTCTGAAATTAAAGTATCTGTAATTATTGACGAAAAATATATAGAGTTGGGAGTAAGAACGCTGCATGAGGCATTCGGGTTGGATAAGGAATCCTTAAAATAACATTGACAACGCAGCAAAAACATAGTGGAATACTAACTCTTGTGGATAGGTCGAATTTTAAGTGATTATACACGCCTTGAAGCATTAAAAAAATATAAATAGCAGTAATGGAGAATGACGAATGCTTATATTAACAAGAAGGGCCGGAGAGACCCTTATGATAGGAGATGATGTAACTATTACCGTTCTTGGTGTTAAGGGTAATCAGGTACGTATCGGTGTTAACGCCCCCAAAAATGTTTCTGTGCATCGCGAAGAAATATATCAGCGCATTCAGCGTGAAAAAAATCCGGCAGGTAGCGCAGCAGTGGAAGAATCTGAGGATGATAATATTGGCAACCAAATCTTTGCTAATAAACAATCTGGTCAACAGGATTCTCGCAAAGAACAGTAGCAAAAAGCCCTAGCTGTCTAATGAATTTAAGCACTTTGAGAGTTCAGGTTTTTTATTATCTCAGGGGTTATTTGTTGCAGCGGAGCTCTCACGCTAATCGGGTATTCAGAAATTAAGTTATTAATTAAATACTTAATAATTGGTGGTTGGCCGCCAAGAGTGCCTGCGTGCTTTGCCCAATTATCAAAGTATTTTGAGGTTAGCATTGTTTGCATTATCTCTGCTTCTGATGCATTACCTGTTTTCATTTTATTGTAAATTTCTGCTTCCATCATAGCAATTTCTGGTACAGAGCAGGCTCCAGAGACAGATGCAGCGGGATATTTTGCGTCAGGGCTTTGATTTAACAAGTACAGCATTTGATATAAATACCGATCATTACCAACCAAGGCCTGTAATGGTAGATTTTTACTGATTATTTCAAATGCTAGGCTGGCATCTTCTGAAGAATCTTTGACGCCGATGATTTGTTTAGATTGAGTTGCCAGTTTGTCTGCCAAGGTTGCGCTAATGGCATGATGTTCGCAACGAGATGGATAGTTGTAGAGCAATATGTTGCTTGTTACGCATTGAGCTAAGTTAAGATAAAAATTTTCTATTGCCGCATCTTCTGCATGAAACAATTCTTTTGGAATAGGAATTAATAGTGCGTCAGCATATGTTGTAACAGCTTGCGCACATACTCGGGTTAAATTTATTGTTGGGCGCCAAAATCCAGCAATTATAATTTTTTCTGGAGCGGTGGTTTTAACAGCTTGCATTATTGATAGTATTTCATTGTCGCTCAAGCTGCCGCTTTCGCCAGTGGTACCGCCGATTACAAAACCGGATACAAAGGGTAGCAACGCATTTACATGCAGGCGTAGGGCATTTAAATCGATTTGGTTATCGGAATTAAAGGGGGTGGTTAGTACGGGAAATAATCCAGTCAAGGTTGGCATTTGGTGGCTCTCATAGCGTTGGTTCTCATCCCTCTCTTCAAATAATAAAAATATAACTGCCTTATATTTTTATTATCTGGTGGAGAGAGAGGGATTGACTCGCGCCTTCCGTGGCGCTCGCCCTACGGGCAAACGCTGTGCGTTTGTCCAAATCGGCAATCCTGCCGATTTGTCGAACCCTCGGGTTCTCATCCCTCTCTTCAAATAATAAAAATATAACTATCTTATATTTTTATTAACTGGTGGAGAGAGAGGGATTCGAACCCTCGATGGAGTTTAAAAGCCCCATACTCCCTTAGCAGGGGAGCGCCTTCGACCACTCGGCCATCTCTCCAGAATCGTTAAGAGTCGAGAGTCTATCATTAATTAGGGCTAAGCAGCAATCCCTAAAAATGCCCCCTAAAAATGCTCCAAATAAAGTTAGTTCTGTTGCATATATGTTTTGTCGCATATGGCTCAAAAACCAGTGTATGATGAGATATCTATAGTTTTAGGGATAGTTGCGAAGGGAAAGGTTATGCAGCGAATCTTAAGAGTTACATTAACTAGTAGCGTGCTTGTTGCTTTAAGCATAGCGGCCTTATGTGTTAACTATCGTTATTTCAAAAATTATTTTGAGCACAAGTTAATTCCGTATCAATATGCTAAGCGTTTTGGTGAAATATATCGCACTGAGCATTGGGGGGTTGGCGAGGGATCTGGGAAAGGTTCAAACCCGAACGCTGCCCGATCGTATCTGGCATTGTTGCAAGAATATTTAAATGATCCACGTTTTCATACCATAGTAGATTTAGGGTGTGGTGATTGGCAATTAATGAGCAAGGTAACAATCCCAAAGAATAAGCAATATTATGGATATGATGTAGTCCCATGGTTAATTGCTGCTAACAATAAAAAATTTGCAGTCGATAATCTGCATTTTTTAACTGTTAAGCATTTACGTGATTTCGAAAAAACTGCAGTAGAAGGGGATTTATTAATAGTTAAAGATGTGTTGCAACATTGGCCTAACTCGGAAATCGAATATTTTATAAATAAAGTTTTGCCGCATTTTAAGTACGCTTTAATTACCAATGATTACAACCCTAGAGCAGCGCACCAGAACTTGGATATAATGATGGGTTATCACCACCCTTTAGATCTAACAGCAGCGCCGTATGGCCTTAAAAATGCGCATGTGGTGTTAGAATACGCCGGTCCAGAAAATAAAAGAGTGCTGTTTTATACCAACCCAAAGTTTATTAACTAAATGTTAAATTTTAGTGTTGACATATCAAGGGTAATCACACATAATCGTGCCTCATCTAATTTACACGCGCCCGTAGCTCAGTTGGATAGAGTACCTGGCTACGAACCAGGTGGTCGGCCGTTCGAATCGGTCCGGGCGCGCCATTTTTCATCGGTTGTGACAAACTGCAATGGGCGGCAATAAATTGTTGCCAACAAAATCATGGTTTCTAGACTAGTCTATAACCTACGAAGCAAGCGGTCGACCATTCGAATAGGTTCGGGTGCGCTAAATCTCGTAAAATTCAAAGTGTTACACTCAAAGGCACGCTCACCGAATACTCGGTAACATGTTGTTCTAACTAATAATAACATGTAGTATCTTAATTTCGGTATTTGAAGGAGTATATGCTGAAATGTCAGATGAATATAATCTAACCCAACAACATCACGTAACATTTGAATCAATTGCGTATTACGATGATTTGGATCAATCATACTTACGATGTGGATCAAAAAAATCTTTTTTTACCCGCCATAAACGCAAGTTACTCTACTTGATCCACT
>JAGVLG010000019.1 GCA_020054325.1 Gammaproteobacteria bacterium | reverse complement strand
ATGACTATCTCCCTATGTGTAAGTACATAGAAATAGTCTGGATTACCGGACAATTGGCGTATCAGAAAAACCGGGCAATTGGCGTATCAGCAACAAAAGTCAAACAGCGCGTTGACCATAAACATACCATGTGTTAGAATTCTGAGAAACTTAAGGGTGAAGTAATGCCATTAGATAACCAAGAAAATTATGTATATGTTGCTGCGCTATTAGCAGCCCTACAACAAAAAATAGCAGCTAGAAAAGCCGAAATAAGTAATTATCACGATCAAAAAACCAAGTTTATTACAAGAAGAACTGAGCTACAGCTCCGCATAATGGAAAAAAGGCAGCAATTAATACAGCTAGAATTATTAGCATTACAATTATTGGAGGAAACCCAACAACTACGTCTTTTCCCGAGCTTAGCGCATGAACTTCAGGCTTTCACTCAAAAAATTTTAAACGATCAGATTTCTGCCCAAGACATTGCAACTTTTCTATCTCCTAACACTGGGCTTGCAGCACGTATGCAAAATATCGCTCCAATTCCTCAACTACCAGCACTCGAAGGAGAGATTAAAACATTACGACTTAGGCTAATTAAGATGCTAAGGGCATTAGCAACCAAATTTGCAGCCAAGACGTTAAAAACCAAATTAACAAAAGAAGAAGAAAACGATCTGAAAGAAACAGCAAAACAATTGCAAGAACGTTTAGACACTGAGATCGATTTAAATACTGCCAGACAAGAAATTTATGATTTGGAGAATGAAATTGCTACCAACCATAATTTAATTGAACAATACACTGGAGCAATAATTAAACTAGAGCTCGACTTACAAGCCCTAGAAAACGCAGATTTGAAAATTTTACAAGCGCGCAAAGAAAACTTAGAACAAGATTTAGTGGATCAGGTTGCTGAAAAACTAGAGCTCCTGAGCACAACCCGCAATAAGGAACGTGCCCAGCAAGAAGTGGCTTTAAAGAAGCAGTTACAAATGGACTTAGGCACAATTTTGCTATCTTTGGAATTAGAATATCAAAGATTGCTCGCTGAACATGCTCGAGAAAAATATTTTGTAGTGGCTCTTGAGGTGGCTAAAGAGCGCATAATTAAAGATGAACAAATAGTAAAAATCTTACGTAAGGCTGCAACACGAATCATTGCAAAGAGATGCATTGAGCAAATAACTGAACAAGAAATTGAAAATACTTATACTAACCTCTCAGATTATAGAAGAGGCAAATTGGTGCTGCAAAATCCTAAAGCAACACAACTAAAGCATGTATATAATGTGGCTGAACGAATATTTAATGCTTATGTAATGAATAAATATCCAGGATTCAATCTTGGTGAAGCAAGGCGACAACTTTTAGAAAATTACAATGAGCATCATATGTCGGCATTACGCAGCGAAATAAAAAAACAAGCGCATATTATTGCAGCAAGAAAAGATTTTTTTGATCTTGATCATTTGCCTGCAGAAATGCAACAAGAGATATTGGAAAGCACAGTCGCCTTGATTGATCAGTTAGTCGAAAGTAATCTAGATGCATATGAGGAATTTTCGACCCCGTCACCGAAGCCAAGCCTTAGCGTTTAAAGCTTAAGACTACCTAACTTTGTTGTTGCACAGACTCTAATTTAGTGTTCTGGGTTGAGAACATTACTGAATCTGGAGTATCTACTGGCTCACAACCACACAATGAAACTAACGCCAACAACGCATACACTAATTTAACTTTAAACATGATGCCCAATCCTTGATATATAAAGTTGACTGATAAAATTATAGTCCAATTAAAGTAACTGATTCAGATTTTGCGGCAGCAGCCTTAATGGGTTTGGGCGTTACCATAGCAACAATCCTGAATTGCTTTGAGAATGATACTAAGGATACTTTATCAGATAAACAAAGCTACCAACTAAGTATAGCAACAGGATTAAATGAGAGTCTAGCCACCTATGCGATACATGACTGTCGCTCACACACTAAGCTTAAGAAGATGTAGCGCCTCTAGCTGCAATGAATCAGAATATTTTATCATTGCTTTAACAAGCTCTTTTATAAAATACTCATCGTCATAAATAGCTTTTAAAGTATCCACCGCAACCAAGTGTCCACGCGCTATGGCCTCACTTTTATCCATAGTGCTGCCGTTAGAATCTACGACATGAATAAGATCTTTACGCTTGACACAATCATCAAAAAATACGTCTAAAATTCTAGGATTTTTATTTAGACACATGAGATTTGGCACGCTCTACTAGCTTTTCAATAAAATCAGATGTTGTTTCGCCGCCAGCTTTATCTTCAGCAATAATAGTGCCATTTATATCGATGTGTAATACGATTTCATCTATATTTTGAAACGAAAATAATTGTGGCAAAATACCATCCTCACAAAAGTTATATCTATAGCATAACAGCTATCTTGTGCAGTTACATAAATTTACTCTATACTTTATTTTAAGTAAAACACTAAAAAATATGAAAGCAGGCTATAGGCCTTGATATATCTATAGTTTACTTAGAACCATTAATTCGCTTACCATTTACTTTTGCCATATTACAGATCATGAAAAAGGTTAATTCTCACTTGTCCCTCAGGAAATTTAGCAATAATATTTAACTCGCCACCCAAGGCCTCAATGTAACTTCTTAAAGTTGAGACATAGATATCAGTTCTATGTTCAATTTTAGATACACTAGATTGTTTTATATTCAATTCTTCTGCTAATTTTTCTTTACTCATTGCTCTTGCCTGTCGCAATTCATTTAACAACTCAGAGAATATTCCGTCAATGGAATGTTTTGAAAAATGCTTGAAAATTGTTTAATGACATTATGATAGTGTGCAATTATTATATAATCATAACATTGACTTGGTAGGCGCGATTGGGATTGAAGTGGATCTGGTTAGATTATTGTGTACATATAATTGATTTTAAGGGCAAATTAAAGTAGTATACGTAACTATCTGGCAACCTAGAATAATAAACTATAGGATAAAAATGCAAATACAACAAATCGTAGAAAGTGGTGATGTAGTAGTTGGATTAGAAGTACGTGATGCATCACGTTTTAGTGATTTCGAACAACAATTAAATGAAAATCCACAAATTAGATCTTTTACAATAACAAATGGAGATGCCGGTTTATCAGTTGTAGAATGTATTGCTTTACTTCAGCACTTAGCTACTTTAGAAAACTTAACTGCTCTTTCTTTAAACGTTGATGAATTGATGAGTGAAGATCAAAATGCAGGACAAGCATTAGCATTACTTTTAAGCCTTAATAAATTACAAGATTTAGAGTTATATGGCGATGTATCTGATTCTAAAACATTCTTTGAGCCTGTACATGGCGCGTTAAGAAGAAATGCTTCACTTAAACATTTTGGTGTTTATTGCCAGAATTTTGGTGATGGCATTTATTCTGACCTTGCTAGAATTATAAGCGCAAAAGGATTGCAGAAATTTAAAATTACTTTGGATGGGTTTGATGAAGACCCAATAGATGAATTAATTGGAATTGATGAGCTTATGGGCAGCGTGGCCAATATCAGAAACTCTACCGAAGTACATGTGATAGCAATGCGATATTTGAATCATACTATTGCCGCATATAATACAATTATGCCAGAGCAAGCCGTGAAGAAAAAATTGCAGCAGAGAGTGCGTGAAAATTATTTATCAGATTTACATGCAATTGTACCAAGCATAGACAATTATTTAATGGCACTGCCTGAAGTATTATTTGGGAACATAATGACGTATATCCCTGGGTTACAAACCGTATTAAGAATTATTTACCCAGAATGTAAAACCGGGCTAGCATTACTACAACAGCTTGTTAGCGATATACACAGAGTAAGAAGTGAAATTTTGTGGGCTAACACAATGCGCGAGCAGGTATTGGGACATCACACCATTCGTACAGGCTTGTATTTTGATGCAATCAGAAGAATGCGTGCAACAGTTAGTGAGGCTACTGTTGATGTAAATAGTACACAAAGACGCGAATCAACAAGCACACAAATAGTAAAGTATACAATGTAATACCACTGACCTAAAGCAATGCATGGCATCTCGTGCATTGCAAATTGCATGATCTAGGAAGAGTATCAGATAATTAAGTGGTACCTATAAAAGTCTCAATTGCAATGAGGCTTATGAATTCATTGCTAGCAACGATTGCTTTATTATCTTTCTAATTGCCTTAATTTAAGCAATATTACTAGCAATTGCAAACCCATGCTTAAACGCAAAGGAATAATTCCAGATTAGAACTCTACATAACTGGATTGCCCACAAATGGGATTAAATAGTTCGCTACTAGCCTTGATTTTATTAGGAACCAACCCCACCACAGCAAATAGTTGGCCCGAAAATTGGCCCGTATTTTCCAGGATGTTGTAGGTCTAAAAATGGACGTCATGTTGCGATCATCTCCAATAAAGGCTAATATATAGCCATGTATGGAGATAATAAACATATGGCAATTGAACAGTTCTTTTATAACCACCCCGTTTTCCGGCGTGAAGAGTTCGCCGCCTGGAAAAATCAAACTCATACGGTGAAAGAAGCATCAGTGGCGAGTGCCTTACGATATTATGTTAAGACTGGCAAAATAATAACCATCCGACGTAACCTCTATGGTGTAATACCACCCAATCAATCTGCTGATAGCCTAACCATTGATCCATTTTTAATTGCTGCTAAGGCTACTACCGACGCGATTATTGGTTACCATTCAGCATTAGAACTGTTAGGCGTTGCCTATTCTAGCTTCGGAAAATTTACGTACATAACGGAACAGAAAAGTAAACCTTTTGAATTTCATGGGCAATGGTTTCAATCTGTATCACCGCCAATTGCTTTGCAAAAAAATGCAACCACAGCATCAAGTATAAATATAATCAACAGACAAGGATTAAATCTAAGGATAACAAATAGCGCCAGGACCTTTGTTGACGTATTAGATCGTATAGAGTTATGCGGTGGATGGGAAGAGGTTTATCGCTCTATCACGAATATAGCGATAGTAAATATTGATGAGATCATTGAATATTGTTTAATGTTAAATAATTCATGTTTGGCTGCCAAGGTTGGTTATTTCTTAAGTCTACGTCAAGGAGCTCTATCTATTGGTTATGAAAAATTACAACCATTACTAAATGCTAAGCCCGATAACCCCATCTATGCTTCAAAACATAATCGAGAAAAGTTTCAACTTGTAAAGCAATGGAATCTTCTATTACCAGAATCTGTAATTAATCAAACATGGGAAGAACCATATGCAGATCTTTAAACAAGAGCTGCTAAAAGAAGCAAGATCCAAAGGTTATAAACCGGAGATTTTAGAAAAAGTTTATCGTTTGTTAGATATTTTTAAGCAATTATTAACTATTGAATATTTGAAAGATCGCCTAGCACTAAAAGGCGGCACAGCATTAAATTTATTTTACTTTGATAAATTGCCACGATTATCTGTTGATATAGATCTAAACTACATAGGTCATATTGATCGTGCCAAAATGCTAGAGGATAAAATAATTATAGTTGATGCTGTATACAAAGTGTTATTACAAAACCAGTTTGAGCTCTACCGCGCACCAATGCAATATGCCGGTGGCAAAATGGTGTGGTTTTACAATAGCGTGCTAGGGCAACGCGGCACATTAGAAATTGATATTAATTTTATGTATCGGCAACCCTTATATCCCCTAGCCAATCAAGTATCAAAAATCGAAAAATACAATGACTGGCAAGCACCTATACTTGATATCCATGAATTAGCCGCTGGTAAACTCTCAGCCCTTTTTAACAGAAACGCAAGTCGTGATTTATTTGATGCACATTATTTGTTAACTAAAACATCTTTAAATTATCAGAAATTACGTGAAGTCTTGATCCCGTATTTATCTATGTCAAAGGTTGAGCTTACACGATTAACACCTCAAGGTATTACTTATGATTTGACTGATCTGAAAAATAGATTGCTGCCTGTAATGCATGAACAAGGGTTCCCTAGAAGCATACCCATGTTAAAGCAATGGGCAACAACTATGTTGATTGAACTACAAGCTGGGCTAGCAAAAATATTGCCTCTTAATGATAGTGAAAGTGAATTCATTAGTAAAATCAGAAACAAAGGAATAATACAGCCGGATCTAATTACGAATGATTTAGAATTAAGAAACAGGATTAAAACACACCCTGCAATTTTATGGGCTACTAAACAAACGCATGTTTAGGTATTTTGATGCGGCCATAGTTTTCCAGGATTTGGTTTGGTAGGCGCGATTGGGATTGAACCAACGACCACCACCATGTCAAGGTGGTGCTCTACCACTGAGCTACGCGCCTAAAAATTATATTCATTAGTTGCTACGCAAATTACAATAAATAGGAAAATTGTGCAAGCATTGCAAAATGTCGCATACCTTAGTTATCCGGTTGACAATATATTTTGCTATATTACTGTAGCTATCCCATAATAATCTTATGGTGGCATAATGAGTATTGTTAGGAAATGAACTCGACTGAACAGCAAAAGTTTGAAGAAAAATTTCGTGAAGCGAAGCAAAAATATATTAGTAATTTACCCAATCGAATTTCGGAAATAAAATCGATCTGGAAACAATTACAAGAAGAGTGGCGTGATGGCCTATTACTAAAAATGCAGAATCTCTGCCACAACCTAGCCGGCTCTGGCGGCACCTTCGATTGTCCACAACTTAGCGACAATGCAAAGCATATAGAGAATGCATTAGAAGCTCTTAAAAATTTGAATGGAGGTGCGCCAGCTAGTACCGAGTTGCAAACCATCAGCGATTTGTTGATTCAACTACAGGAAACTGAATTAGCAACCATTCGTGGCAACGAAGCTGCGCCAGCTTTATTAACCAGAGCAGACACTATTTTTATTCTTGATGAAGACTTGAATGCTAGTATCAGCATGTCGCGTCAGTTAATGTATTATGGGTGTACCGTTAAGATCGTAAGCGACATCAATTCATTAGAAAAAACTCTACATACTACGCGCGCCCTTGTTATTCTAATTGATCTCGATTTTGCATTTAAACCGTTTGGAAATAGCACCGCACTAGAAACAATTCGAGATACTTGGAAAATAGATTGCCCTATTATATTCGTTTCAAATCATGATGATTTCGAAAGCCGTATGAAAGCCATAAAAGCCAACGGCAGCGCATATTTCACCAAGCCAATGGATATTGCTTTGCTAATTGAACGCATCAATATTTTATCTAACACCAACATTATTGAACCCTATCGGGTTCTGATAATAGAAGACGATATTGAGCTAGCACATTACTACGCCTTAATTTTAGAACGTGGTGGAATTCGCACAACTGTTGAAAGCAAACCGGAAGAAGCCTTAGCGGATATTTTACGTTTAAATCCCGAACTTGTGGTGCTTGATTTATACATGCCAAACTACAACGGGATCGAGATTGTAAAATTGCTACGACAACATCAATCGTTATATTCATTACCAATTGTGTTGCTCACCGGTGAACGTGACATTAACACACAATACTTAGCCCGAGAAGTTGGGGTTGATGATTTTCTTATTAAGCCAATTGAGGCAACACATTTATTTGAAGCAGTACTAAATCGAGTACAGCGTGCACGCTACATGAATTTGAGCATCAGTAAAGACAGTTTAACTGGCTTGTTTGTACATAAAAAAATCAACGAATATCTAAAAATGCAACTATCGATGTGTAGCAGATACAGTCGTACCTTAGCATATGCAATTCTTGATATCGATGATTTTAAAAAGGTAAATGACTCTTATGGTCACCTGATTGGCGATTCAGTACTAATTGTATTATCTAATTTACTAAAAAATAGTGTCCGAACCACAGACTTTGTTGGGCGCTATGGCGGTGAAGAATTTGTAATTATATTTCCAGAAACAAATCTGAATAATGCTGTGGCTTGCATCGAAAGGATCCGCACTAAATTTGCTGAGATAGAACATTATGCCAATGATATTACCTTTAAAGTAACCTTTAGTGCTGGTGTGAGCAGCTATCCAGGATATACAGATATGGATACAATTATGGCAATGGCAGATAAAGCCCTGTATGAATCGAAAAACAAAGGTAAAAATCAAACCTCTACTGCAAAGTAGTAATTCTTCTAAATCACTTGTAAAGATAAGACAAACATGGCAGCCTATAACTGCCTACGTGTATTGTAGGGTAAACGACTATAGCTAGTTATAAAAGGATGGAGGCTGTTATGCTTGACAGTTTTGGATGTAAACAAACATTAGAAGTAAACGGTAAAAAATATAGTTTTTATAACATCAATGCCCTACCTGAGAAATTTAATGTTAGCAGACTCCCCTTCTCAATTAAAATCTTATTAGAAAATCTTTTACGCCATGAAGATGGTGAAAATGTAACACGAAATGATATTGAAGCTATCCTAAATTGGGATCCTAAAAAGGAACCAGCTCACGAAATTGCTTTTATGCCAGCCAGAGTAATTTTACAAGATTTTACCGGGGTACCAGCAATGGTTGATTTAGCAGCTATGCGAGAAGCAATGCAAACTTTAGGTGGCGATCCTAAAAAGATCAATCCCTTATCGCAAGTGGATTTGGTAATTGACCACTCGGTACAAGTTGATGTATTTGGTACTCCAGATTCGTATCAACGCAATACTGCTATTGAACAAGAACGTAACAAAGAGCGTTATAGTTTTTTACGCTGGGGACAGGAGTCCCTAGCTAATTTCAGAGTGGTACCTCCTGGTACTGGGATTGTGCACCAAGTAAATTTAGAGTATTTAGCAAAAGTAGTTTTTTTACGTGAAGCAAATAATGAAGCCTTTGTCTATCCAGATACTCTGGTAGGTACAGATTCCCACACGACTATGATTAATGGCCTAGGCGTACTTGCATGGGGTGTTGGGGGTATTGAAGCAGAAGCAGCAATGTTAGGCCAACCAATTTCGATGTTCATTCCGCAAGTAATTGGTTTTGAATTAACTGGTAAATTATCAGAAATAGCTACTGCTACAGATCTAGTACTAACTGTTACTGAAATGTTACGTAAAAAAGGTGTGGTAAATAAATTTGTAGAATTTTTTGGAGATGGTTTAGAGCATTTGTCTCTGGCAGATCGGGCTACTATCGGCAACATGGCACCGGAATATGGTGCTACATGTGGTTTATTCCCAATAGATCAAGAAACCATCAATTATTTAAAACTAACTGGCCGCGATAATTCTTTGGTTGATTTGGTGGCAGCGTATACTAAACAACAAGGCATGTTTCGTAATGCTGGCGCTAAGGCTGCAGAATACTCCGATGTACTAAGTTTAGATTTGAGTACTGTAGAACCATGTATTGCTGGACCAAAGCGCCCACAAGATCGGATCCAGATTAGTAAAGCCAAAGACGTATTTAATGCAATTTTAAATGAACAAGGCAAAAGTATAGATCAAGAGATAGAGTTTGAACTAGATAAACAAAAGATTAAACTTAGCAATAGTTCAGTTGTAATTGCTGCAATTACAAGTTGTACCAACACATCAAACCCAGATGTTATGGTAGCTGCTGGATTGATTGCGAAAAAGGCACATGAATTGGGCATTACATCAAAACCATGGGTTAAAACTAGCTTAGCCCCAGGTTCAAAAGTCGTTACTGACTACTTAAATAAAGCTGGATTAACTAGATTCTTGGAAGAATGTGGTTTTTACTTGGTTGGTTATGGTTGCACTACTTGTATAGGTAACTCTGGGCCATTACATGAACAAATTAGCGCTGCAATAAAAGAAAATAAATTAGCTGTAAGCGCTGTACTCTCAGGTAACAGAAATTTTGAAGGTCGGATCCATCCAGATGTACAATATTCTTTTTTATGTTCACCACCGTTAGTAGTACTATATGCTTTAGCTGGCACCATGAATATTAATTTGCTGCAAGATCCAATCGCAATTGGAAAAAATGGTAAAGAGATTTATCTAAAAGATCTATGGCCAAGTAAAGCAGAAATTCAAAATGTGGTGCAACAATGCGTACAAACCAGTATGTTTAATGCTAAATACCAAGATGTATTCAGCGGGAATGCTGAATGGCGGGCAATGGATGTGCGTAAAAGTGATTTGTACCCTTGGGATCCTGAATCAACATATGTTAAAAATCCGCCGTATTTTACGGATATTAAAATTCAACCAGCGCCATTACAATCATTACACAATGCCAGGGTGCTTGTAATGATTGGCGATTCGGTAACTACAGATCATATTTCTCCAGCTGGGGCAATTAGCATGAATACGCCCGCTGCAAAATACCTACAAGCTAAAGGTGTGCAACCAAAGGATTTTAATTCATATGGCTCGAGACGTGGTAATCATGAAGTTATGATGCGCGCTGCATTCGCAAATATTCGTCTCAAAAATTTATTAGCGCCTGGCACTACTGGCGACTTTACAACATATTTTCCAAGTAATGTGGTAATGCCAATATTTGACGCCGCCATGCAATACAAGAAGGATGGTTGCAAACTAATAGTATTAGCAGGCAAAGAATACGGATCAGGTTCATCACGTGACTGGGCTGCTAAAGGACCAAAGCTGCTTGGAATTGAGGTTGTAATTGCCGAAAGCTTTGAAAGGATTCATCGTTCCAATTTAATTGGTATGGGGATTTTACCTTTACAGTTTAAGCCTGGTCAAAATGCTAAATCGTTAAATCTTACCGGCAAAGAACAGTATTCTATTGATATTGCGAACCTGAAAGCTAATCAGCGCAGCATTAATGTAACTGTAGTAGATGAGAATAACAACACACGTAGTTTTGAAGCAGATGTATGCATTTATACGCCAAAAGAGTATGAATATTACCGTAATGATGGCATTTTACAATATGTACTACGTCGTCTTGCTGTTTAACTAAGGAGAAAATTATGCCAGCAGCAACCCAAGTCCGCACCAGAGTAGAAAAGGACAGTATGGGCGAGCTAGAAGTTCCAATAGACGCGTTGTATGGAGCTCAAACACAGCGTGCTGTAAATAATTTTCAGTTTAGTGGCCTTACCATGCCACGGGCTTTTATTCGTGCCTTAGGATTAATAAAGGCTGCTGCCGCCCAAGCCAATACTGAATTAAAATTGTTAGATCCTAACATTGCTAAGGCCATTGTAGAGGCTGGCAATCAAGTCGCAAGTGGTATTTATGATGCACACTTTCCAATTGATATTTTTCAAACTGGATCTGGCACTAGTACTAATATGAATTGCAATGAAGTAATTTCTAACTTGATCCGTAGAAATCACAATTTGCATGCCCACCCAAACGATCACGTCAATATGGGGCAAAGTAGTAATGATGTAATTCCAGCTGCAGTTAATTTAAGCTGTGTGATGCAAGCCCGCGAAACTTTGATACCGGCTTTACAACATTTAATGCAGGTTATTGAAGCGCGCGCCAAAGAGCTAAATAATGTGGTTAAAACTGGGCGTACCCATTTAATGGATGCAATGCCAATTACCTTTGGGCAAGAATTAACTGGTTGGGCGCAGCAACTTAAAAACAATTTGCAGCACTTAAAAAATAGCTGCGAGTATTTAGAGAAGCTACCACTTGGGGGCACAGCTGTTGGCACTGGAATTAATACTCACCCCAAATTTAGCAAAATTGTGTGTAAAAAATTAAGTGCTTTAACCGATCTTAATCTAGAACCTATGCAGAATTTTTTTACTGGTTTGAGCTTTGCTGATCCGGCAGTGCAGTTTTCTTCACAGCTTAAAGGTCTTGCGATAACTTTTACTAAGATTGCCAATGACTTACGCTTAATGAACAGTGGTCCACTAGCAGGTTTTGGTGAAATTAGTTTACCAGCGATCCAACCAGGCAGCAGTATTATGCCTGGCAAAGTAAATCCTGTCATCCCGGAAGCAGTTTTAATGGTCGGAGCACAAGTAATTGGTAACGATTTAACTGTAGCATTAGGCGGCCAATCTGGTAACTTTCAATTAAATGTAATGTTGCCAGTAATTGCCTATAATGCGTTACAAAGTGTTGACTTGCTCTACAACAGCTCTAAAACCTTAGCCGATAAAGCACTTGTAGGATTTAAAGTTAATATTGATGTGATAAATGATCAACTTAGCCGTAATCCTATTTTAGTAACTGCTTTAAATGCAATTATTGGTTATGAGCGTGGCGCTGAAATTGCTAAAAAGGCCTATAGCGAAAACCGGCCAATTAAAGAAGTTGCCAAAGAAATGACTGGTATGACAGATGCCGAATTAAACCGACTCTTAGATCCCAAACATTTAACTGAAGGCGGCATTAACGAAGCTTAACCCCAACTTTAAGGAAATCTTATATGCATTATCGTAATTTTATACTTCCTAGTATGCTTGCTGTATCTTTGGCAACTCCAGCATTTGCTGCAGCGCCTAGCTCTGAAATGGATAAGGTAAGTTATAGTCTTGGAGCTAAAACTGGCGAGTCTTTAAAACAACAAGAAATTCAAGTAAATACTCAACAGTTTAGCAATGGTTTGAATGATGCTTTAGCTGGTAAGAAATTATCCCTTACCGAACAAGAAATTCATAATACTTTAATGCAATTTCAAGCACAGCATATTGCAAAACTAACGGAGCGCGATAAAAAATTAGCATCAGAAAATGCTGTTAAAAGTGAAAAGTTCTTAAAAGACAATAAAACTAAACCAAATGTCAAAACCCTGCCAAGTGGATTACAATACGTAGTCCTAACACCTGGCAAAGGGAACTCGCCAAAATCATCTGATGTTGTTACCGTAAATTATCGCGGTACATTAATAGATGGTACCGAGTTTGATAGTTCATATAGCCGCGGAGAGCCTACTACATTTCCATTAAATGAGCTTATCCCTGGTTGGCAAGAAGCTTTATTAAAGATGCAACCTGGCGCGAAATGGAAAATTTTTGTGCCACCAAATCTAGCTTATGGTGAAAAAGGTGCTGGCAATACAATTCAGCCAAATTCAGCTTTAGTTTTTGAAATTGAATTAATAAACGTAAAATCTGAGCCTTCTAAAAAGCAATGAGTGATAAAATAGACGCAGCGTTACGCAATCTATTGGAAGCACTGCGTCTTACCCCAAACAACCCTGAAGCAAATATCAATTTAGGTAAATTTTATTACTTTCAGGGTCAGATTAGATCTGCAATTCCTTTTTTTCAAAAGGCAATTCGTTTAGATTCGAGTGCCATTGATGCTCATTTTCAATTAGCAAATTGTTTTGTTAAGTTGGATATGATGCAACAAGCAATTGATCATTATCAGGTAGTAGTTAGTTTGAATCCCTATCATGCTAATGCTAAATTAAATTTGGCCATGGCATACATTAGTCAAAATGACTACATGCATGCCCTACCATTTTTAACAGAGGCAGCAGCATTAGATCCTGGTAATGCAGAATTGCAAGGACATTTGGCGGAATGTTATTTAGATCTTGGGGATACCGCAGCTGCAATTAAACAATTTGAACTGGCTTTGAATTTAGATCCAAATCGCGCTGCATGGCAGCACAATCTTGCAGTTTTATATTTAAGAGATAATAATATTACAGCAGCACAACAGCATTTTGAGAAGGCATTAGAACTTGACCCAAGTAATGATACCGCGCAACACATGCTAAATGCATTGAATAGTAATTTAAATTCACAAACTGCGCCACAACAATATGTGAATGATTTATTTGATCAATACGCTAGTTATTACAATGCACATATGCGTAATAGGTTGCAATATGACGTACCAGCTCAATTACGTCAGGCTATAAATGAAATCTTAAATATCCATACCAAACAACTAAATATTCTAGATCTTGGTTGTGGCACTGGTTTATGTGGGGTGTATTTCAGTGATCTAGCAAATTTTATGGTTGGGGTAGATTTATCACAACAAATGTTAAACCAAGCAAAAAACTTGCCGGTATATGAAGGTCTGTGCAGATGCGATATTAATCAAATCTTGCCTGGTTATAATATGCATGTGTTTGATCTAGTTTTGGCTGCTGATGTATTTGTATATATCGGCGATTTAACAACAGTTTTTCAGAATGTAAAAACTTGTATTAAATCACAAGGATTATTTGCATTTACGGTGGAATTTTTAGACGCACCAGAAAACTACCAATTGCAACCGAGTGGTCGCTTTTGTCACAGCAAACACTATATTGAAGAATTGGCAATTAAATTTGGTTTGTCAGTTAAACTTTGTCAAAAAATAATTCTAAGAGAGCAAAATGCTAATAATATAAATGGCCTATTGTTCGTTTTAAGTGAATAACTTATTAAATTTTTAAAAATCTATTACAAAAAATAGCATTGCTGTGTTAAATTAATCTCTAAACAGAGCCATTGAAGTGGAGAAAATTATGCCTACTGAAATTGATCCTAGAAAGATTCGAATTTTCGCAAATTATGAATTTTGCCATACAGATACGGGGTATTGGGATTGGGGTGTTTTAGTAGACTTCCATGTTAAGCGTACAGAGCAAGAAATAATTATTACCGAGGACAGTTCCAACAAACAGCAAGTAATTAACATGCTTATGGCAGATCTTGATCTAGCCGCTCATGGACGTAACCCAACTTTTTTGCATGGCAATGGCGGTATTAAAATTGGCAATGATGTATTCAATTACCGCATATACGATTACACAGCCTTATATATGTTTGTTCGTGATTGTTGTAAGTCCTTAGGATTCCCAGAGCCAAAGGAAGTATATAATCCAGTACAAAAGCATTCTGTGCCATCTCGAATCAACCAGCATAGCGTAGCGAAAACTTCAGATATAAGATTAACCGGTATTTATGGCTCTTATAAATTAGTTTTGCTACATAGCACAACAGATAGAAATTCACAAAAGCCCATCACCTCAAAAGTTACAATTGAGCATCGTATTCCCAATATAAACTCTCTGCAGGATGGACTTTTAGTTCTGGCACACTCTATTGAAGATATACTAGATAGAATTAATTCTTGGCCAAGTGATAACGTTATATTTGATGCCCAACAACGTGTGGTAATGATAGAATTGAGCAATGGCAATAAGAAAACGTATTTGTTGAACGATATTGCTGCATTCAAAGCATTCACTGCAGAAATACTACCATTTTTGCGAATTAATAGCACATCCCCGCAATCTTCTTTAAACACTGGAATATCGCCACCAGCACCACAGCTTCCTAATATCATAGATGTAGATTCTCTTTTAAATTCAAATTGTTCTGCATCACAAGCAAATATTGCGGTAATTGCTCCGACTACATCCGAGTATTTGCTGCAACTTTGTGGGGTAACAAAAAAGGAGCGGAACCTAAAGTATAATTTCTTTGGCGGAGTTAGATCTACTCACGGATTTAATATGCTATTTGAAATACATGGTAAATTTAATGGTAATACTAAAGATACAAAATTATCGAAAGAACTGGATATGCTAAATGCTGATCATGCTCTTGCTGAATTAGCAAAATCTAGTCACCCTCATAACAACTGGTATGCTGTAATTTTTAGAGATTGCTCTGGCGAGCCTTCTAATCCTGCCGTTATTGATTATAGCAGTTTTGAGCAATGGGTTTTTGCGTGTTTTAAAGATTATGGGCATGCAAAGTCTAATATTACTATACCATCTAAAAATACATCAGCAACAGAACAACGAATTGTGCGCATGGCTGGTGGTTTCAGTCTAGTTTATTATCGCAACAGTCTGGATCAAGATTCTTCAGCCTCTAGAGTTTTTGCACGATCTCGCTTTGAAGCGGATCCTAGTATGCCAGAATATCGGCAATTACTGCATGAATTTGTTTTTTACCTAGAGTTTCTGACATATACTATGCCAAAATGGCACGCTAACAAAATTGATTTTGATCCAGTTGTAGAAAATTGTGTGAGAATTGAATTAAACGACGGTACCACCCGTACCTATTCTATTAAGAATCAAGCAGAGCTGCAAATTTTCCTGAAGGATACTCTTGATTTATTACATAAAACCATTGGCATTAACCCAAAGCATAATATCAATGTTTCGCAGGCAATGACATTTAAATACAGTGGCGCCCCAGTAAGTGAGCCTTTATTAACCAAGGATGATGTTAAGGATTATCCTCAATACGGTTTAAAGCATGATCCAAATACGCAGAGGTATGCACGAAGATTGACGTAATTTAAGTTTAACCCTCTTTCAGAATGGCAAACAAGTTATCATATTTATTATTAGCATTCCATGCATACCAGCCATCGGCTTTTGCAGCTTCAACTGCAGCTATTTGGCTGTGTATATAACCTTGTAATTGTTGCTCTGAAAATTTATGTCTATAATTTGATACTTCAATATATGGGTATATTTCAAATGGCGTAGCACCATCAAACGTATTTTTAAATTTGGTCAATGCTGTATATACTAGTTCAAAGGGGCGTTTAGCATGTTCACGATAAGGTTCAAAACGTGTTGGATATAGCACAGGACAACAAGCATCGATATTAAATGCAGTGTTGCTATTACCATGATGCTTTGATGGTATCGTATTAAATTCATGTATGCCATGAACATCCGCCTGCAATTTTGCTTGGTTACCAATTTTATTTTTAAACCAACTAAGCATCTTTTGAACTTCTATAGAATTTAAAGCAGCCAAGTTATTAATGTTACCATGATGATCATAATCCAACTGAATTTCTTCAGCACCTAGATTCAATGCAGCCTCAACCATACGAAATCTACTTAACCAGTATGCTTCAGACTTAAGCTGCTCCTCGTTAACCTCTGCTGCAAGTAATCTGATCCTTGCTACATACCGGATCCCACTGTTCTTGATTAGTAGAATATTTCTTTCATAAGTATTGGTAACTACATTTAAATCTACGACAAAAGTATTAATGCCAGTTTGTTGCGATTGATCGATCAAATATTGCAGGTATTCGCGGTTTTCTAAAGTACTTTGTGCAATATAAATTCCTTTGACCTTACTATTAAAGCTAGCGCGACGTTGTAGCTGAAATGCTTCAGATCCATTTTTGTGCAGCGCATAATTTGGGTTGGTAAACTCAAAAGCTGCGACCTCAGCAGTACTTGATAAGGCATGGTCGTACGGCCGTGCGTTATGTGGCGCACACCCTGCAAGAGCAGTGCATATGACCATTAACGAACTATTTTTTCCAAACCTTAGCATCTTGTTACCTGTAGCTTTATCTACTACAGGTAATATCGACAGTTTTTTGACAGGCTTTAGTATGTATCATTAATACACTAGTTTGCGCTAATTCTGATCTAATTTTATTCAGCTAGAACATTAAGATTAATACCTTATGGTACAAAAATAGTTCTAAATAGTTTATAATCCTGCAAGGAGGAAAGATTGGGGACTAAGTTAGTACCAATTTTAACAAAAGAACATGATCAGAATTTCGAAGCTTACAGACTATGCCTTAGTAATAATGGCATATATCGGTAGGGATCCAGAGCGTTTAGCACAAACCAGTGATATTGCACTCAATACCCATATTGCTAAGCCAACCACAGCTAAGCTTTTAAAAAGGCTCGCTAAGCGTGGTTTGCTGGAGTCGCAGCGCGGTTCGACTGGGGGCTATAAGTTAACTAAGGGGCCATCCGAAATTTCTGCAATTGAAATAATCGAGAGTATAGAAGGACCATTAGCCATTATGGATTGTACCTTAGGATCCAACCACTGCGCCATTTTTAATAGCTGTACTATTAATGCACCATGGGTGCAAATTAATAATACCATTGTAGCTGCGTTACAAACGATAAAATTAAGCGATCTACATGCTAAGCCCATAGCTGTAACGCAGGAGATGCGTCATGACTAAAAAATCTGAATTAAATGTAATCGTTGAACAACAATACACCGCAGGCTTCGCAACTGATGTTGCTTCTGACAATGCCCCGCCAGGTTTAAATGAGGATATTATTCGTTTTATTTCACACAAAAAAAATGAACCTGAATTCATGCTAGAGTGGCGTTTAAAAGCATATCAGCATTGGTTAACCCTTAAAGAACCAACCTGGGCAAATGTAACATATCCAACCATTAATTATCAGGATATTATTTACTACTCTGCCCCCAAACCTAAAAATCTTAAAAGTTTAGATGAAGTTGATCCAGAGATTCTAAAAACCTATGAAAAACTTGGGATACCATTACGCGAACAGGAGTGGCTAGCAGGAGTTGCGGTTGATGCAGTATTCGATAGTGTTTCTGTTGCAACAACATTTAAGGAAAAACTCGCTAGGGCTGGTGTGATTTTCTGCTCCATTTCAGAAGCAATCCAAAAATATCCTGATTTAATACAGAAATATTTTGGTTCAGTTGTGCCATACAGCGATAACTTCTTTGCCTGTTTGAATGCTGCAGTATTTACTGATGGTTCATTTTGTTATATTCCTGAAGGCGTACGCTGTCCGATGGAGCTATCAACTTATTTTAGAATTAATGCTGTTGCTACTGGACAATTTGAACGCACTTTAATTATTGCCGAACCAGGAAGTTATGTAAGCTATCTAGAAGGTTGTTCAGCACCAATGCGCGATGAAAATCAATTACATGCTGCCGTCGTAGAATTAATTGCTTTAGATAATGCCGAAATAAAATATTCCACAGTACAAAATTGGTATCCGGGTGATAAAGAAGGCAAAGGCGGTATTTACAATTTTGTAACTAAACGCGGTCATTGCCGTGGTAAAAACTCGAAGATCTCCTGGACGCAAATTGAAACCGGATCTGCGATTACTTGGAAATACCCCAGTGTAATTTTACTAGGAGAAAATAGCATTGGAGAATTTTACTCGGTTGCTTTAACAAATAATTACCAACAAGCAGACACAGGAACCAAAATGATTCATATTGGTGCCAACACTTCAAGCACTATTATTGCTAAAGGAATTGCTGCTGGCAAAAGTCAAAATACTTTCCGCGGTTTAGTTGATGTAAGTCCGCGCGCAGCTAATGCTAAAAATTTCACCCAGTGTGATTCATTATTATTAGGTGATAAATGTGGCGCACATACTGTGCCAACCATTAAATCAAAGAATCAATTTGCTAACATAGCGCATGAGGCAACTACTACCAAAATTAGTGAAGAACAATTATTTTATTGTCGGCAGCGTGGCATTAGCGAAGAAGATGCAATTTCATTAATTGTAAACGGTTTCTGCAAGCAAGTTTTCAAGGAATTACCTATGGAATTTGCCGTAGAAGCACAAAAATTATTAGCAGTAAACTTAGAAGGAGCAGTAGGATGATACCTATGCTTAAGATTTCTGATCTGGTTGTATCAGTAGAAAACAAAACTATAATTAAGGGGTTGAATTTAGTAATAAATCCCGGTGAAGTACATGCTATCATGGGGCCAAATGGCTCTGGTAAAAGTACCTTAGCAAATGTATTAGCCAGGCACAGCGAATATAAAATTGAGTCTGGCAAAATTCAATTTAATGGTAAAGATATAACAGATGTAGAGCCGGAAGAATGTGCTCATGAAGGAATGTTTTTAAGTTTTCAATATCCAGTAGCAATTCCTGGCGTAAGTAACGTTCAATTTATTAAAACTGCGGTGAATGCAGTGCGAAAATATCAAAACCTAGTTCCATATGACGCTGTAGAATTCTTGGAAATAATTAAAGAAAAAATGGCACTGCTAAATATGGATCAAGACTTCCTTTATCGCTCGATTAACGAAGGTTTTTCTGGTGGCGAAAAAAGCGTAACGAAATTTTACAAATGCTCATGCTAGAGCCTAAATTAGCTATTCTCGATGAAACAGATTCTGGCTTAGATATTGACGCATTAAAAGATGTTTCAAATGGTGTTAATGTACTGCGCAACCCGCAACGCTCCATACTATTAATAACTCACTATCAACGCATGTTAAATTATATAACCCCAGATTTTATTCATGTTATGGATGATGGCAAATTAATTTATTCTGGCGACAAGAACTTGGCGACAGAATTAGAATCCAAAGGATATGCTTGGATTAAAGAAAAGGCAGCAGAGTAAATGACTGAACATGCTTTAGGGATCGACTCCCCTTATACTTATATTTGGCATGATGGCTGTGGGCAAGTTGTGCCAACTACTAGTGACTTACTAATGGCTACAGTAAACGGCTCAGGCTTTGAAATTAAAATTGCAGATAATGTAAAGCTAATAGATCCAATTGTAATAATAAATACTGCGGCTAATGCCAACTATTCTAACAATAGCATATTTATTGGAAAAAATTCGCAAGTGCAAATAATCGAATATTTAATAAGCGATCAACAGAATTGCACCAACCATGTACAAACTAAAATAGAATGTGATGCTAATGCGAGATTACAACATTGTATCCTGGATCACGCTAGTCCTTATGAAAATATTTTGCAACATAACCAAACTCAGATTATTCAAAACGAGGATAGTCATGTAGAAAGCAGCGTGTTTTCATTTGGTGGCGGTCGTAGTCGAATTGAGTTACATATGCTATTACAAGGTGAAGGTGCACATTGCAGTCTTGGCAGTTTAGCTTACACCAATAAGGCTGAAGTACAGGAAGTATATTTAAAAATTGAACATAAAGCCAAGCATTGTACTAGCAATACTATTACTAGGAATGTTCTAAAAGATAATTCAAGCACAGATCTCTCTGGTAAAATTATTGTGCACCCTGGCGCAAGCAAAACAGTGGCTGAATTACAAATTAAAAATTTAATATGCTCTGCCAAAGCACAAGCAACCAATAAACCCGAATTAGAAATATTTAATGATGATGTGCGCTGTACCCATGGCTCTTCTACAGGGCAGCTCGATGAAGCAGCATTATTTTATATTAGATCGCGCGGTATAGATTTAGCTACTGCTACAGCCATGCTCATAGACGGCTTTATATATCCTGTAATAGCTGGTTGTCATATTGAAAAGGTTGCTGCATATGTAACCAATGTTATAAAGGATCGTTAATGGATATTATTAAATATATTGATAAAATTCGCCAGGATTTTCCAGCACTTAAAACTAAAGTATTTGGTAAACCACTAGCGTATTTAGATAATGCCGCAACTACGCAAAAACCGCAGCTGATGCTTGATGCCATTGAGGATTATTATAGCGCTATTAATGCTAACGTGCACCGCGGCGTACACTTTTTAAGCGAATCTGCAACTGAGGCTTATGAGGGCGCGAGACAACGCTTACAGCAGTTTATCAATGCTAAACATAGCAACGAATGCATATTCGTGCGCGGCACCACTGAGGCGATCAACTTGGTAGCAACCAGCTTTGGCCAGCAATTCGTAAAACAGGGCGATGAAATTGTTTTAACACAAATGGAGCATCATTCTAATATTGTGCCTTGGAAGCTACTGTGTGAACGCAGCGGTGCAGAATTACGAATTATTCCAGTAAATAACAACGGTGAATTAGAGCTAAGTAATTTAGATGCGATCTTTTCGGAAAGAACTAAAATAGTTGCAGTAACCCATATATCAAATTCTTTAGGCACAATTAATCCTGTTAAGGAAATAATATCCAAAGCACATGAAAGAAATATTCCAGTATTAATTGATGGTGCTCAAGCAGCTGCTCACATAAAAATAGACGTTCAAGATTTAGATTGTGATTTTTATGTGCTATCTGCACATAAATGCTACGGGCCGATGGGAGTTGGTTTGTTATACGCAAAACAAAAGTGGTTAGAGCAAATGCCACCTTATCAGGGCGGTGGCGATATGATTTTACAAGTAACTTTTGAAAAGATTACTTATAATTCACTACCTTTCAAGTTTGAGGCTGGCACCCCATCAGTTGCAGACGCAATTGGCTGGCATGCGGCATTAGATTACCTAGCGCATTTAGATCATAAGGCTATTGCACAACATGAAAAAGTATTGCTTGAATACTGTGTGCAACGCTTACAAGAACTTCCGCACCTTAAATTTTGGGGAACAGCAAAAAATAAAGCCCCCATCGTGAGTTTTACTCTAGATGATATACATCCACATGATATTGGCACTATAGTAAACGAGTATGGAGTTGCAGTTCGCACTGGACACCATTGTAATATGCCATTGATGGATTCTTTTGGAATTACAGGCACGGTGCGTGCCTCGTTTGGGCTGTATAATACCATCCAAGAAGTTGATCAATTATGTGATGCGTTACAAAACGTACATAAGATTTTTAGGCGTTAATATGGATAACATTAACAATTTATATCAAGAATTAATTATTGATCATGGCACCGAGCCACGCAATTGCCACGTCATGCCGAACTCCAACCATGATGCTGAGGGTTTCAACCCATTATGTGGCGATAAGATCCATGTTTATCTTTTGCTTGATAATGATATTATAAAAGACATCAGTTTTATTTCGAAAGGATGTGCAATATCAACTGCTTCTGCATCAATTATGTCAGAAATATTAAAGGGCAAAACTTTACAAGAAGCACAAAATATTTTTTTACAATTTCAACATTTATTAACTACTGAGGATCCCGCCCCAAGCGGCTTAGGCAAATTAATTGCTCTGGCCGGAGTGCGAGAATTCCCAAGCCGTGTTAAGTGTGCCACTTTAGCTTGGCATACTTTTAAAGACGCCGCACAACTTAACAAATCACGAGAAAATCATGACTAAGTGGGTCGACGTTGCGAAACCAAATGAAATTCCTGAATCTGAATATAAGATAGTTATAGTCGACGATACTCCAATCGCAGTGTTCAATTTACAAGGTAATTTTTATGCGATTCAGGATAATTGCCCGCATCAGCATTTGCCATTAGCCGATGGCATTGTAGAAAATAATACTATCACCTGCCCGTTTCATGGCGCAATTTTTGATATCCCAACGGGTGAAGTGTTAGCCCCACCTGCTTGTGATGACTTAGTAACATATCAAGTGCGCATTCATGAGGGGATGATTCAAGTTGCAGTATTATGAGCCAACTTCTTACATACTTCAGCCAGCCTCTTTCCCATAGCAATTGCTAACTCTTTTTCATCTTCACTAATTGCTAGTTCACCCTTTACACCAGCAAAATGTGAAACGCCATACGGTGTACCCCCAGTACTTGTAGTCATCAATTTTGATTCTGAATATGGCAATCCTAGCATGATCATCCCATGGTGCATTAGAGGCAGCATCATACTTAATAAAGTAGTTTCTTGTCCGCCATGCATACTTCCGGTAGAGGTAAAAACACAGGCAGGTTTATTTATTAATGCCCCAGATAACCATAATTCCAGTGTTGAATCTAAAAAAAATTTTAATGGTGCTGCCATGTTACCGAAACGGGTTGGGCTACCGAGGGCTAAACCTGCACAATTTTTTAGATCCTCTAACGTAACATAGGTTGCTCCAGTTTCAGGTACTGGTGGTGCAGCAGTGTCAATAACAGCACTTACTGGCGGCACAGTTCGAATTCTAGCTTCAATGCCTGTTACTGATTCAATGCCACGTGCTATTAATTGTGCTAATTTTGCAACAGCGCCGTAGCGACTGTAGTATAATACTATAATGTAAGGCTGCATGTTTTCTCCAGGTTTAATAGGATCAGAAATTGCAAGAAATATTCCAAGTTTTTGTTTTAGCCGTAGTTCAGGGTTTAACTGAATTCTTACCAGTTTCAAGTTCTGCGCATTTGATTTTAGTGCCGAAGCTATTGCATTGGCAAGATCAGGGTTTAGCTTTTGATGCAGCGATCCATTTAGGAACTTTGGCTGCAGTATTGCTTTACTTCAGACTAGAATTAACCGCTATGACAAAAGATTGGCTTAGATCATTGCATACCCGACAACGAAGTGCAAATTCAAAACTAGCCTGGGCAATTATTTTTGGCACAATCCCAGTTGGTTTATGTGGATTAATATTTAATCAATACATAAGTGATCTACTGCGTAGCACCTTATTGATTGCCACAACAACAATTATATTTGGGATCTTATTAGCAATTGCCGCTCATTTTGCCAAGCAACAGCGTAATGAATATCAGTTAACCTGGCGCGATGTTATATTTATAGGATGCGCCCAAGCAATAGCATTAATTCCTGGAGTATCACGCTCGGGCATTACTTTAACTGCCGGCCTATTTGCTGGTTTAACTAATCGGGCTGCGGCGCGGTTTTCATTTTTGTTATCTATTCCGGTTATTGTTTTGGCAGGTGGCTATGAAATAATAAAAATGAATCACGCCACTACAACTCCAGCTTGGGAGTATTTAGGCTTTGGCTTTCTTGTAGCTGCGTTAACCGGTTACGCTTGTATTGATCTCTTCCTAAAATTATTAGACAAAGTTGGGGTTATGCCATTTGTTGTATACCGCATAATTTTAGGCGTTGTATTATTGTGGGCTATGTAACCTTGGCCATGTCTAAGCAACGCCGTTTTCAGGAAGTTCAGAAGCAACCCGCACTTGTAACCCATTACTCTGTGCGATTTCTTCACGATAAAATATTATTAATCCTAAACTAAACAATGCAATTGAAACAAAGAAGTGCCATGTAATGACTTCTTGCAGCCATAAAAATCCGAATAACGAAGCAAATATTGGCGTTACTAAACCTGCAAACGACATAAATGTAGCAGTAAAGCGTTTCAACAAGTAGCCATATAAATTGTAACAAATAATATTTGATATTAAGCACATGATCAAAGTGTTAAGCATGTAGGATGATGCATCGCTTACCGGTACCGGTGCCCAGTTTTCCCCCGCAAAATATGAGTGTCCTAGTGCAAGTAAGCCACCCAGTGTCATGCTTAAACCATTCGCAAGTAATGGCGTGTATTCATAATCTTGCATTACCTTCTTAAGTTGGATCCAGCCATAGACACTACAGAATACTGCACCTACAATAGATAGCTCTGCTAAAGTGAACATTAGGAAAGTACCACCTAGGACTTCATCTTGTGTTTGAGTAAAGATTATTGGTAATAACCCGAGGAACCCAATCAACATCCCAAGCGTTTTTTTGCGTGACATAGTTTCACGCAAGACTAGAAAAGCAACTAAAGCAGACACAAATGGCGATAAACTATAAATCAGACAGGCTTTAGACGATACCATATGTTGAATCGCCCAAATCTCAAATATGTTGGTTAGATAGATATTGCTAAGTGCTAGAAGAAAAATGCCTTTGATGTGCCCTGCCTTAATACTCCCAAGCACGTTGCGATTCTTGTACAACAAATATCCGAGCAAAATAATCCCGGCAAAAACCATGCGTGAGCCAACCAAAAAAAACGGTTCGCAATAATTTAAGGTGTTCTTTTGTAGAGTAAACAAGCTCGCGAATAATACATAAAGTAAGATAACTAAGTGCATTGTGGTCTCTTCGAGTAAAATTAGTTGCCATTATCGCAGAATATAGCTAGTTCAGCAAATCCAATGAGAGCTAATTTGTCGTTTGCTCTAAATATGATATTCTATATATATCACCTGAAAATTGTAAGGATGCAGCGATGGCGAGTAAAAATTTAGTAATTGCGGCTTTATTATTACTAAGCGCAGGTTCAGGAACAGCTTATATAGTGGACGGCTCTAGGGTTAATCAGCCACGTTTACTTTCGTATGCCAAAGAAGCCTTACAGAACCAAGGTGTGCTACAGCAAAACTCTGATGGCTTTACTTATGTGCACGTTCCAGATCAATACATCCAAGATTTATTGCATAAGGTAGCGCGGCCAGGATTCGGTATTCCGCAATTTTCACAAAACAATGCAATTAGCAATGCCTATATTACGGTAATGACTGCCGATGAAACTAAAAATATTAAGGAGTTGCGAGAAATCGGGCAAACAATCCATTTTAAACCTCTTGGATTCTATACTGTTGTAATTCACGACAAAGAGTATTTTATGCTTGCAGTTGATGCTCCGTCCCTTTCTGAAATTCGTGAAAAATACGGTCTTTCTGCAAAGCCTGAAAATCACGCATTCAATTTAACTGTTGGCGTAAGAAGATTGACTTCAGAAAATGAATTAGCGACTCCAGAAGAAGTTGCTAGTTTACACCCCTAAAATACGTTTTACGAATGGTATTGTTAGGCGACGTTGCTCAATTAGTGATGCCTGATCTAAAAGCTCTAAAGTAGCAAATAACTGTGTCATATTTCGAGCACAACGCCCTAATAAAAAGTTACCTACTGATTCATCTAATTCTAAACCACGCGCTTTAGCATGCAACTGTAAAGCACTAAGTTTTTCAGCGTCATCAAGGGCATGCAACTGGTATACAATCCCCCAAGCAAGGCGGGATTTTAAATCTGGTAATGCAATTTTCAACTGCAGCGGCGCAACATTTGCAGCAATGAGTAAGCTATTGCCTTGAGCACGGATCCGATTAAAAAAATGAAACACTTGCTCTTCAGCATTACGGTTACCTGCAATTTGATCGATATCATCGAGACAAATTAAATCAACATTTTCTAAGCCATGAAACGCATCATAACTAAAACTGAACAACTCTGCTAACGGCAGATACAATGCAGTTTTGTTATACTCAGGAGCGGCATGGCAGCATGCTTGCAATAAATGGCTTTTGCCGCTGCCTTCACTGCCCCAAAGGTAAATAAAGGTATCGGCCTTTCCTGCTAACAATTCTAAAATATTATGCAACACTTGCTGATTACCAACCGCAAGGTAATTATCAAATGTCGCATCATCGCGTAAACGAAAACTTAATGGTAACTGCTGTGCGCTCAAGAATTTACCTTATATTCTAAATATTCATTGCTGTTAACGTTGGGATTAATCACTAAATTTTCCTGTGCAGCTAGGGCCTGTGCTACGTTATATTTATCCGAATCAGTATTGATAAAGAATAATGCTTCATCGCCAGTTAAACCATTAAGCTCTACACTAGATACTATTGGCAAGGTTTGTAAAATTTCTACCACCTTCGAATATACATCTAAGCTTTCAATACCAGTGATGCGTACTTTAACGACTTCTTTTGCCATCGCCCGAGCTATATTACCACCTTCTAATGCAAAATCATCTAATTGGGCACGTTTGGCAACAGTTTCGTTTACCATTACAAACTGTTCAGCTAAATCTTTGCCACTAGAGCTCCATGATTGTGGTTCTAATTGCGGTTGGGTGGAATCATAAATTTGCCAACTACATTCCCAAACCTCATCATTCTTTTTTAAACGACCCGCGATAATGGTTTTGGCATTATAACGTTGACTTGCGGCAAGTAAAACATCCCATTTAAACTGAGCAACATCTTGCTCATGTAACTGCAGCCTCTCGCTTAAATCTAACATTGGGAGTAAAGCATTTACGCCATAAGCCTGAGCAGAATGCATTAGCTGCGTTATATAATTATGGTGCAAATCACCAGCTAAAAATTGTGGCGCGGCATTTTGTTCAATGACTACCCAAAATAATACCGGTTCATTAGGCTTACCCGAATCTGCTACTACAACCCCAGTAAACCAAATACTGCAACTTAAAATTAATGCTACTAAACAGTTATGAGTTTTCATACTAACTATACCAATAAAAAATTTACACTGTACCCTAAACTACTCTACACTATGTGACATGACACAACCAGTATATCAGCCAAATTCATTAAATACTTTGACTCCTAACATTTGGGATATCATTGTTTTTATTATTGTTATAGGAATTTTGGCCGGAATCGCATGGGGCACCCAACAAATGGCATTGCCATATAAAGTTGGAGAACCAATTGAAATCTCTTTAGCACCCAGTGCATTACCAAGATATGCTCTAAGTTCAGTATTACGCATGTTCATCGCGATGTTTTTTTCGCTAATAGTTACATTTACAATCGCACCATTGGCAGCAAAGAATCGCCAAGCGGAAAAGTTTTTACTGCCATTCATTGATATTATGCAATCAGTGCCAGTACTCGGTATGTTATCAATTACTGTGGTTGGCTTTATTCATTTATTTCCAAATAGCCTGTTAGGGCCAGAGTGTGCGGCAATATTTGCAATATTCACTTCGCAAGTTTGGAATATGATTTTGAGCTTGTACCAATCATTACGTACTTTGCCACCAGAATTACGCGAAGTTTCGAAAATGTACCATCTATCTGGTTGGCAAAAATATTGGAAGGTTGAGGTCCCCTACGGAACCCAAGCTTTAATTTGGAATACTATGGTGTCGATGTCTGCGGGCTGGTTCTTTGTGGTGTTATCCGAAGCTATTGAAGTATCTAAACAAAATATTACGTTGCCTGGAGTAGGATCTTACATTGATAAAGCAATTCGCGAAGCGAATCTAACCGCGCTTATGTACGCTAGTATCACCATGCTAATAATAATAATTTTATATGATCAGTTTATATTTAGACCATTGTTGGCATGGGCAGAAAGATTTCATGCAGAAATTGATGAAGAAACTGCAATTCATCAATCTTGGTTTTACGACTTATTAACTAAAACTCGCTTGCTAAAAACTTGCGAAATTGTGTTTACCAAATTTGCAGATGTATTTGTAAATGGTTATAAACGCTTAATCCCAAGGAAGCAACTTAAGCTATCGGAAAAGTATAAAGAACGCATTTCAGCCACTTCGGTCGTTTGTTGGAATGCATTATTGGTTGCTAGTTTAATTTTAACAGCCATTGCATTAGTGATGTTAATTCGGCATGAAGTGCACACCAAAGAAGTATTACATGTATTCTATTTGGGCTTACTGACTTCAATTAAAGTAGCTATTTTAATTGTTCTGGCCTCGTTAATTTGGATCCCTATCGGGGTCTGGATTGGCCTAAATCCTAAATTTGCTCTAGTTATTCAACCACTAATTCAATTCTTATCTGCATTTCCGGCAAATTTATTCTATCCATTATTTGTAATTGTAATTTTACGATACAATTTGAATCACAATATTTGGACCATGCCGTTAATGATTCTAGGTACGCAATGGTACATACTATTTAATGTCATCAGCGGCACAGAGAATATTCCGAAAGATATTCGCCTCGCAGTGCGCAACCTAAATGTTAGAGGATGGCTATGGTGGCGTCGCATGATATTACCTGGAATTTTCCCGCACTATGTGACTGGGGCTATGGCAGCTGCTGGTGGCTGCTGGAATGCCAGCATAGTTGCAGAATACGTTGAGTGGGGTGGCAATACTATAGTCTCTGCTGGTTTAGGGCAATATATTACCCAGTATACTCATGAAGGCGATTTCCCACGCATTGCATTAGGCATTGGGGTAATGTGCATTTATGTCATGTTTTTTAATCGCGTACTCTGGCAAAAATTATACCGCCTAGCAGAAGAACGCTTTACATTAATTTAGGTAATTATTATGAATATTTCTGAAAATAGTACCACTTTGTTAAGCATAGAAAATATTTCAAAATCCTTTATAAGTGCTGAAGGACAAGAATTATTGGTACTAGATTCAATAAATTTTAAGTTGCGTGAAGGTGAGATTGTAAGTTTACTTGGAAAATCTGGCTCGGGTAAATCTACCTTATTACGTTTAATGGCGGGATTGATTAAGCCATCCTCTGGTAATTTATTTTATCGTAATACTCCAATCCATGCTCCAGTACAAGGTATTGCAATGGTTTTTCAAACTTTTGCGTTGTTACCATGGTTAACAGTATTAGAAAATGTAGAACTAGGTTTAGAAGCGCTTGGTGTAGAGAGTAAAGAACGGCGTAAACGAGCTTTAAAAGCAATTGACACTATTGGTCTAGATGGTTTCGAGTCTGCTTACCCTAAAGAACTTTCTGGTGGTATGCGACAACGCGTTGGTTTTGCAAGGGCTTTGGTAGTTGAACCAGACGTATTATTAATGGATGAACCATTTTCAGCCCTAGATATTTTGACTACTGATAACTTGCGTAGCGATTTAATTGATCTCTGGACCAGCAAACGCACTAAAATAAAGGGCATAGTTTGTGTCACGCACGACATTGAAGAAGCAATTCTGATGGCAGATCGTATTGTAATTTTTGCAAGTGATCCTGGCACAATTCAAGCTGAAATTACAGTCGATTTACCCTACCCACGCGACACTGAAAGTCTAGCATTTCGAGAATTGTTAGATCAGATCTACATGGAAATGACAAAGAGCGAGCGCTCCAGAATTGCCAAAGCTAAAGCCCAAGCTTTGCTGCAAGCAGCGCATGAAGAAGAACCCACTGAACACCCAGAATATGCCTATCGTTTACCCGTGGTTGATATATCAGAATTAATTGGGTTAGTAGAAGCAATGGAAGATCATGAAGTTGATGGTGTAATTAACTTACCAGTCTTGGCTGAATCTTTACACCTGGATGTTAATAATGTTTTTCCATTAACTGAAATGTTGGATATGATGCGTTTTGCAAAGATTTCTGAAGGCGAAATCGCATTTACCGATGCCGGCAAAAAATTTGCCAATTCTAATATCCAAGAGCGCAAACAAATCTTTGCACAACACTTATTACAATACATTCCTCTAGCACAACATATAAGACACATATTAGATCGGGAGCCAAGCCATCGCACTCCTGAAAGCACCTTTTTAAACGAATTACAAAATTATTTTAGCGAAGAAGAATCAGAACGTATTTTACGGACCATAATTGATTTAGGCCGCTATGCAGAAATTTTAGCTTACGATTACGACTCTGGTGAATTGAGTTTGGAGAACCCGCAATAAAATGTTGTTGCGTAGAATTACAATAATTTCATTGATAGCTCTAGCTAGTGGCAAGCTATTTGCGCTACAAATACAAGTTAATATTTCCGGCGTTGATGCAGCAATAAAAAAAAGCATCGAAGCAGACTTGAACTTATATCAAGCCATTACCGAACCTAAAGTTACGGTTGCGCGGGTACAAAATTTATATGACCTTGCAGAATCGCAAATTCAAACTACTTTGCAAGCAAAAGGGTATTATAATGCGCAAATCTCACAAGCTCTAAAAGAAGTACCAGGCATCAGCGCTGATAATAATCTATGGATTGCTGATTTTAAAATTAATTTAGGCCCGGCAACAACCATTTATGCTGTTACCATAAATGTTACTGGCCCTGGGCAAAATGATCCGCGTTTAAAGCCGCTCCTTAAAACGCCATTACTTGTGCCGGGGAAAGTATTAACACATGCAGATTACGAAGCAACTAAAGAAAGGCTTTTAGCAGACATTAATGCATTAGGATTTTTACAAGCAGAATTCACCCAAAGTGTGATGCAAATCAACCGCGATACCAATGAAGCAGATATTAAGTTCAATTTATATACTGGAAAGCAATATGTGTTTGGTAAAGTAAAATTTATTGATGGCATGTATCCAGATTCGCTGTTAAAGCGTTACGTACCATTCAAGAGTGGCGATCCATATGAACTTAACAAATTAATGCAATTTCAAGAAAATTTGGAGCAAGCAGATCTGTATAATAAAATTCGATTTGATCCACAAACCAATTTGCAAGATCCAAATGATCTTACGGTACCAATAGATGTACGCCTAGTACCTAAGCCACGCAATCGTTATACCGGTAGCGTAGGTTATGGTACCGATACTGGAATTCGTGCTAGTGCGGGTTGGTTGCATCGTCGCACTCAAACTCCAGGGCATCGAGTTTTTTCATATGTAAATTATTCTAGCATCTTACATTTAGCAAAAATTAATTACATTATTCCAGGCAAGCGCCCCGCTACTGATCGTTACGTACTGGGTGTTACTGGACAAGAAGAGTTTGTAGAAGAATTGTATAGTCGCAAAGGCGAAATCTATGGCTTTAGTGCTTTTAAGCGTGGTAAAACTGAAACCAATTATGGAATAAATTATTTTTCTGAAACTTTCCATATCGTTGCAGCTAATCCTAACCGTACCAAAATGTATTTGCTTCCTAATGCACGTTGGATCTGGGTAAATAGCTATGAAATCAATCCTTTTGAATATGGTACTAGAATTGAAATTAGTGTGCGCGGTGGTATTCATGGTGTTTTATCTTCCACCAGCGTAATTCAAGTCCAGGGTGGCTTAAAACAAATTTGGCCAATTGCTACCAAAACTCGTTTTATATTTCGTGGTAACTTAGGTGCTGTAGAAAGCGAAGAATTTAATAGCCTGCCGCCAAGTTTACGTTATTTCACGGGTGGTGATGATACAGTACGTGGCTTTAGATATTATGCAATTGGACCACGCGCCATTCCTGGAGATCCAAATTCAGAAAATATTGGCGGTAAATATTTAGTAATTGCCAGTGGCGAGTTAGAGCGCAATTTATATCATGAATTAAGTGGTGTAGTATTTTTTGATTCGGGCAATGCCTCGATGAACTTTGGCGGGCCATTAGCAATGGGAGCAGGATTTGGGGTTCGCTACATAACCCCTATCGGCAACTTTCGCTGTGATTTGGCCAAGCCTTTGAATACCCTTACTAATAAACATTGGCGAGTGCATATAACCTTTGGTACGGATTTTTAGCTTTAAAGCTCTAATAGGCCTAGCAGCTCGGCATTTCACACCTACAGCGACTAGGCCGGACGAGGTACCAATTTTTTTCCTAGGCGGTTGGGAAAAAGAAGAGAGCTAAACCTTGCATATACATCTAAGTTAGCTCAGCTTTGTTGAGCGAGAATTCTATTTGTAGTAACATAGCGGGCTATGCAACTTAAAATAATTAGAACCCTAACCAAAATCGTACTTTCCATAGCCCTACTTGCCGGAGCTATAGCCTTGCTCGGCTTTACAAATTCCGGTTTAAACACAGTCTTAACTATTGCAGCCTATTTTGCCCCAGTTAAAATCACCTATCAGAAAGCCCATGGTACGCTTTGGGGACGACAGATTATTATTGCAAACTTACAGGTTCAAGATAAAAAAGCCTCATTAAACATAACTGAATTCAGTGTTAATTGGCGCCAGGGTACATTTAAAATTGCCAATATTGTTGGGTTTGAGAAGTTTCTACCGGCACAGCAATTATTATTAACTGGCGACAATACTAAAATTGCACTTATAAAAGGACAGTTTAGATATACTAACAAAACCTTATATTTAAATACGAGTTTAATTGGTACATGGCAAAATGCCAAGTTACGTGCTAGTTTAAATGCCTTATATAAAAATACTTGGCAACTCCAAAGCGCGCAGTTATTTTTAGGTAATAATATTGCAAGGATCGATGCAACTACAGATCAAAAAATATCCTGGTCTTTACAATTAATACAGCCCGAAATAATTTTTAAACAAAGCAGCGGTACATTGCACGCTGCTGGTGAGTTATTGTTAACTCCAACACCGACTATAAGCGCTACTTTAAACTCAAAGAATTTTATATTACAAGAATATAAAGTCAAAAATTTATCTGCTGCCATTAATGCAGCCTTGTCAGAAAATGCGCCATTAGATATTGCTGCGACAGCCGATCAAATCATTAAACAGCAACATAAAATAACTCAATTCAAACTACACGGCACTGGCAAATCAACAAAACACTCCATTAAAGCTTCTGGCAACTATAATTTAAAAAATTTTGCAGCACAGTGCAATGCGACTTTTGTCAAAAAGCTCTGGCAAACAAATGATGTTGTGTTAAACTACGACAAACATAAATTATATGGCAACGCTAAATATAACATTCAATCCAAGGAAGCTAGCGGCAACTTGCAAGGGACAATATTTGATCTCAAAACACAAATTGCATTGCAAATGTACAGCCTACAACACTATGAAACAAAACTATATCTAAATGCCAACCAAGCTAATTATTTAACCGCGAAATTTAAATTGAATAAAGATCAAATTTCTGGTGATATCAAGTTAAATGCCGATGATCTCAGTTTAATTATGCAACTCTTGCCAGATGTTACGCGCTTAAAAGGACACCTTAGTGGCAAGGCTGAAGTACGAGGCACCATTGCCAAACCACAAGTGAATGCAGTTATGCATCTTACAGACATAACTGCGACTATTCCCAAATTAGGAATTAAGATTAAGCCAATGGAACTGCATATTCATAATGAAAGTCTTGAAAAATTTATACTCCGAGGTTCGGGCAAGATGCGCCGCGGCCCTGGAGAATTTACCTTAAATGGTTATATTGAACCTTTTAAAGCAAACATGCCAAACGAATTACAAATTAATGGCAAAGAAATAAAATTTGTTAATAATTCTACCGCGCATCTTATTGCAGACAATCAATTAAAGCTCTGGTATGATCTGGCAAAACAACAATTAAATATTCAAGGTCATATTGATATTCTGCGCGGTAATATTTTCTACGATCCCAAAAAAACCAACACTATAAAATCCAAAGATGTGGTATTTGTAGATAGTAAGGCTCAGGCAAAACAAAATGCATTTGCAGTAAATCCTAATCTAAACATTTGGATCTTTGAAGCAGTACACTTTTCAGGATTTGGAATGGAAGCCAACATTTCTGGTAATATAGATGTCACGCAACGTAACAATACTTTATATGGATCTGGAAGAGTTACAATCAAAGAAGGCACTTATCAATTACCTGGACAAAAACTAACTATACACAAAGGTCGGTTGCTTTATCCTATTGGAACTTTGTTATCCAATCCGAGTTTAGACATAAGACTTAAAAATACTACTGGTTCAGATCTAGATATTGTGGTGCGCGGTACAGCTCAGGCACCAAACTTTCACGAAGCAACCTTAGCAAATAACCCCAACAAAATATTATCGCAAGCTATGCTAGCTGGTAGCAGCGTACTTTCAAAAAATATATTGCAAGAAAAATTAAAATTATCTGAGCTTGGTTTTGCTAACACCAATCAGCAATCTGAGTTTTTATCAGATTATTCTTCGTATGATAGTTCAAATTACAATCATCCAACTCATGATAAAAATGCGTTTAAAAATAAAGATTTAGTTATTGGCAGACCTATTGGTGACAAGCTTTACCTGCAATATTTACAAAGCATGGATTCATCTATAGATAAAAAACGCGCACGCTTAAAGTATGCGCTGAATGAAAATTGGTCCCTAGATCTTGAAGCTGGCAACAAAGGGGCTGGAGCTGATTTGAGCTTTTCAATTGAACGTTAAAAGATAACAAAATTATATTCGGAATTTCAACTAATTTACTAGAGTCTAATTTAATGATATAAACCTTATCTGAGTCTAATTAATTTAAGGTCAGATATCATGAGATTAACTTCAATAGGTGCCTTAGGGCTTTTAGCACTTCAATATTTGTTAACACCAAAATCTGTTAGAGCTATTGAGGTGACATGTCAAGTCACTGATGATAACGGAAAAGTTATATTAGAGGGCAGTTTTGGTAATAACTTATGTTTAAAAACATGCGCCCCAACTGCTAGCCCAACAACTGAGTCTCCATCTGCTAGCCCAACTGAGTCTCCATCTAGCTCTGCCCCAAGCAGATCACCATCCCGTGCACCAAGTAGATCTCCTTCTCGTTCACCAAGCAGGTCGCCATCTGGTTCGCCAAGTGCTTCGCCAGTTACTTCGGAGCCGAGCGCATCTCCTTCTGGTTCTCCAAGCAGGTCACCATCTGGTTCGCCAAGTGCTTCGCCAGTTACTGCTGCACCAAGCGCATCTCCTTCTGGTTCTCCAAGCAGGTCACCATCTAGTTCACCAAGTGCTTCGCCAGTTACTGCTGCACCAAGTAGATCTCCTTCTGGTTCACCAAGCAGATCGCCATCTAGTTCACCAAGTGCGTCACCAGTTACTGCTGCACCAAGTAGATCTCCTTCTGGTTCTCCAAGCAGATCGCCGTCTAGTTCGCCGAGTGTCTCGCCAGTAACTGCTGCACCGAGCGCATCTCCTTCTGGTTCACCAAGCAGATCGCCGTCTAGTTCGCCGAGTGCTTCGCCAGTTACCTCCGCACCGAGCGCATCTCCTTCTGGTTCACCAAGCAGATCGCCGTCTAGTTCGCCAAGTGCATCGCCTGTTACTTCAGCGCCAAGCGCATCGCCTAGTAGATCACCATCTCGCTCTCCAACAAAAGGTGCGACTCAGTCCCCAACCAAACCAACCTTACCTATGCCACCTTCAAGATCTCCGACCAAGGCACCAACTAAGGCTACTGTTGCCAGCAGCCCGACTAAAAAACCAAGCCGCACTAAACGGCCGACCAGACGTAAAAGGCCTGGTCTGTAAAAATGAACCTGCTGGTAACATTATGTTATCAGCAGCGCCCGACCTACGCGGATGTAGTCTATAATTATTTGTCTTAAAATCGCTGCAAACCAATAGTAATAGTCTTATAACTAAAGTATTGGCACAACTGTGCGGATATATACATGGAGAAGGCTGTAATACCACAGCCGGGAGCCGTGACTTATGGACATTATTGATTCGGTCAGCAAGCGATATGAGCATGAAATGCTTGAAGAGTACTCTTTACAAGAATATTTAAATATTTGTAAAGGCGATCCTATGGCATATGCCACTGCTGCAGAGCGACTCTTGGCTGCAATTGGCGAGCCTGAACTAATTGAAACCAGACACGATCCACGCTTAAGCCGTATCTTTTCTAATAAAGTAATAAAACATTACGCCGCTTTCGATGAATTTTATGGCATGGAAGAATGTATTTCACAAATTGTGGCCTTTTTTAAACATGCCGGCCAAGGTCTAGAAGAAAGAAAACAAATCCTATATTTATTGGGTCCAGTAGGTGGCGGTAAATCATCCCTAGCTGAGCGTTTAAAATTCTTGATGCAAAAGTTACCTTTTTACGCTATCAAAGGTTCCCCGATTTGGGAGTCGCCACTAGGTTTGTTCGATTATGAAGAAGATGCGGAGCTACTAGAAACTGAATACAACATCCCAAAACGTTATCTTAAAACAGTGTTATCACCCTGGGCCATTAAACGTCTTGCCGAATTCAAAGGCGATATCAGCAAGTTTAGGGTTGTTAAACTACGTCCGTCAATAAACTCACAAATAGCAATTGCTAAAGCTGAACCAGGTGATGAAAATAATCAAGATATTTCAACTCTGGTTGGCAAGGTTGATATCCGAAAACTCGAAGAGTTTTCACAAAATGATCCAGATGCTTACAGTTACTCTGGTGGTTTGTGTCGGGCTAACCGCGGTATTTTAGAATTTGTAGAAATGTTTAAAGCGCCGATTAAGATGTTGCATCCATTATTAACCGCCACCCAAGAAGGCAATTATAATGGTACTGAAGCAATATCTTCCATCCCGTTTGACGGGATTATTATGGCGCACTCCAACGAAACTGAATGGCACTCATTTAAAAATAATAAACATAATGAAGCCTTTTTAGATCGGGTTTATATAGTCAAGGTACCTTACTGCTTAAGAGTTACAGAAGAAGTTCAAATATACGAAAAATTAATTCAAAATAGCGCCTTGAAAGAAGCCCCATGTGCCCCAGGCACGTTGAAGATGATGGCACAGTTTTCAATACTGTCGCGTTTAAAAGAGCCAGAAAACTCTAGCGTATTTTCGAAGATGCGAGTGTATGATGGCGAAAACTTAAAAGATACTGATCCAAAAGCAAAATCCCTACAAGAGTATAAAGACTTTGCTGGGGTTGATGAAGGCATGACGGGGCTTTCAACTAGGTTTGCGTTTAAGATCCTATCTAAAGTATTTAATTTCGACATTACTGAAGTAGCTGCGAATCCAGTACATTTGTTGTATGTAATTGAACAACAAATCGAGCAAGAGCAATTTCCAACAGAAGTACATGATCGATACTTATCGTATATCAAAGGATTTTTAACACCGCGCTACGTTGAATTCATTGGCAAAGAAATTCAAACTGCTTATCTAGAATCATACTCGGAATATGGTCAAAATATATTTGATCGCTACGTAATTTATGCCGATTTTTGGATCCAAGATCAGGAATATCGCGATCCTGATACAGGTGAAATATTAGATCGTAGCATGTTAAATAATGAGCTAGAGAAAATCGAAAAGCCTGCCGGAATTAGCAATCCAAAAGATTTTCGTAACGAGATTGTAAACTTTGTATTACGCGCCAAAGCAAATAATAATGGTAAAAACCCCAACTGGACTAGTTATGAAAAATTGCGCGGCGTAATTGAAAAGAAGATGTTTTCAAATACAGAAGATCTATTACCAGTTATTTCATTTAACGCTAAGGCCTCTGCAGAGGATCGCCGCAAACACGAAGACTTTGTAGCTCGGATGGTAGAAAAAGGTTATACCGCAAAACAAGTACGTTTACTTTGCGACTGGTATCTACGCGTTAGAAAATCACAATAAGCGGAGGGCAAGATGTCACAAATAATTGACAGACGCCCCAACAGTCGCAATAAAAGCGCAGTAAATCGGCGCAGATTCTTAAATCGTTTTAAAAAGCAAGTGCGTAAATCTGTAAATGATGCTATTTCTAAGCGCAGTATCGCAGACTTTGAACATGGCGAAAAAATTAATATCCCCAGCAAAGACATTAATGAGCCAACGTTTAGGCATGGTGATGGCGGGATCCGAAATATTATACTACCTGGTAATAAAAATTATAGTCGCGGCGATCGCATCAAATTGCCAGAGAAAGATGCAGGTGAAGCTGGTTCGCAAGCGAGTGACTCTGGTGAGGGCGAAGACAGCTTTAGTTTCGAAATTTCTCGTGAGGAGTTCTTAGATATATTTTTTGATGATCTAGCATTACCAAATTTGGTTAAGAAGCAATTAGCACAAACAACCAGCTTTACCATGGTTCGTGCCGGATTTACTAGTGACGGAGTACCTACAAATTTAAATGTTGTACGGACTTTTAGAAATGCATTAGCGCGGCGCATTTCTATGCGCTCTCCCAGCGAAAGTAAACTAAAGAAGCTCGAAAGAGAACTAGAAAATATAAAGCTTACCAGGTCAAATGATTCAACCGAAGTCAAAGAATTAGAAGAAAAAATCAATAAATTAAAATCTAAGATCAAAAAAATACCATTTATAGATCCTTTTGATTTACGTTACAACCGTCGCGTATCACAACCAAGTTTATCATCCAAAGCAGTAGTATTTTTTTTAATGGATGTTTCAGGCTCAATGGATGAGGCAAAAAAAGATATTGCAAAGCGTTTTTTTATTTTACTATACCTGTTTTTAACCCGCACCTACCAGACAATTGATATAGTTTTCATACGCCACCATACTTCAGCCAAAGAAGTCAACGAGCAAGAATTCTTTTATTCACGTGAAACCGGCGGTACTGTAGTTTCTAGCGCATTAGAACTAATGAATGAAGCAATTGTATCACGCTATCCAGCAAATGAATGGAATATTTATGGTGCACAGGCTTCAGATGGCGACAATTGGAATAATGATTCGCCACATTGCAAAGAGATATTAATGAACTACATTATGCCGAAGGTACAATATTTTGCATATATAGAAATTATGCCACGGCACCATCAAAGTTTATGGGAAGAATATGAACAAATAAAGACTGTTTTCAGTAATTTTGCAATGCAAAATATTAATACTGCTAAAGATATTTATCCAGTATTTCGTGAATTATTTAAAAAGCAGCATCTGATAGAAACAACATAGGTTTAAGATGGATACCGAGACAGAGCATAAGAAGTCCAAAAAAAAACATAAGTACATTTCCACAGGAAGTGAATGGACTTTTGATATCCTAGAAAAATATGATCACGCCATCAAAGAAATCGCAAAAGAATACCGACTCGATACTTATCCCAACCAAATAGAAATTATTGCGGCCGAACAAATGATGGATGCCTACTCTTCAGTCGGCATGCCTTTAGGTTATAGTCATTGGTCATTTGGTAAACAATTTCTAAACGTTGAAAAGCATTATAAACGTGGTCATATGGGGCTAGCTTATGAATTGGTGATCAACTCTGATCCCTGTATTGCGTATCTCATGGAAGAAAATACTGCAACAATGCAAGCCTTGGTTCTAGCACATGCTTGTTATGGTCATAACTCTTTCTTTAAAGGTAATTATTTGTTTCGTGCTTGGACCAATGCGGATTCAATTATTGACTATTTAGTTTTTGCAAAGAATTATATCGCAAAATGTGAAGAGCGTTACGGCATTGATAAGGTTGAAGAGGTACTAGATGCTTGTCATGCCATCAAAAACTACGGTGTTGATCGCTATCGCAGACCGCCAAAGCTCAGCGTTTCAGAAGAAGCGGCACGGCAGACCAGTCGCGAAGAATACTTACAATCGCAAGTTAATGATTTGTGGCGTACACTTCCTAGTAGGGAAACCAAAGAGCAAGCACAGACAACTGAGCGCTTCCCTAGCGAACCAGAAGAAAATATTTTATATTTCTTTGAAAAGAATGCACCACTATTAGAACCTTGGGAGCGGGAAGTTATTCGGATCGTACGCAAAATATCGCAATATTTTTACCCACAAATGCAAACCAAGGTTATGAATGAAGGCTGGGCTACCTTTTGGCATTACACTATAATTAATACTCTGTATGAGCGTGGTTTAGTCAATAATGCATTTATGGTTGAATTTTTACATAATCATACCAATGTAATATACCAAGCTGCATTTGATGATCCTAATTATAGCGGCATAAATCCATACACCTTAGGATTTGGTATTTTTCAAGATATCCGTCGTATATGCGAAAACCCGACCGAGGAAGACCGCAAATGGTTTCCCGATTTAGTAAACACTGACTGGATTAGTGCGGTTGATTTTGCAATGCGTAATTATAAGGATGAAAGTTTTATAGCACAATATCTATCTCCCAAAGTTATCCGTGATCTCAAATTATTCGCAGTATTAAGCGATCAAGACAAACCAGATCTAGAAATAACCCATATCCACAACGAAGAAAGTTATCAAGACATTCGCGATTTACTATCCCAACAATATAACCTATCGATGAATGAGCCTAATATACAAGTGTATAACGTGGATAAGCGTGGCGATCGTTCAATTACGCTCCGGCATATCCAGCGCAATAATCGTCCATTAGAACAAAAAGATCTACAAGAGGTTATGAAGCATCTATATAAACTCTGGGGCTTTACAGTTAAATTGGAAACAGTAAATGATCAAGGCACTGTATTAGCTACATACTACTGCCCTACACCTGAAAAGCAAACCACAGGTGTAATTATATCAGATAGCTAAGGCTTATTGACTCTTTTACTAGGTGGTGGGGCAGGAGTATCTAGTGGGTCTGAGTATTGGCTTCTTGGCTGAGGTGATGTGCTTGAGCTAGAAAATCTTCGTTTTGCACCAGTGTAATGTTCTAAAGATATGCCCCTAAGTTTTTCGCGTATCAAACTATCGTCACTGTGGTCTGTGATTTCTTTTATTTGACGTAATCTCCCTGGTATATCCTCACATTGTGCAACAGTCCTGATTATAGCTTCAACCTGGAAATGACCGGCCATTAAATCAGCGATTAGCTTTTGGCGTTGTTCATTATCTTTAACTTTAACGTTTAAAACTATTAACTCTATATTGCGTCGTAACACCTTGATGTAATCATCATAACGTTCTGGAGAAAAATGTTTGCAACGCAACAATTGACGCTCCAACAACAAGCGCTGCATTTTAACTGAATAATCTTCGTCCTTTTTGTTGTTATACTGATGCACTTTACCATCTTCAGAGCATACTGTATCTTGAATATCTTTACGCCACGTTTGATCTGTTACCAATTGACATGGATTGAAACTTTTTAAATGGAATACCCCGTAAGCATCCACATCAAACTCTGGATTGCGTAAAAGTTCTTTTAGGTACTCATACTCACCATGAGTTACTATAAATTTGTTGGGATTACTTACACTAGGAATATGTGTGGCTGCTATATTTTCAGGATATAGGGGGGTTGAGGCATCTGCACCATGTAAACGTCCATCTTGGCGCGCAAAAATTAAAACCGCATTAAACAAGTCTACCACGCCTATTTCCTTTAGAATAATTGCATCGGCATTAGCAATACTATCACCATCCTGTTGAAGCTTTTGACGTTCTTTTTGTATTTTTTGCAAATTTATGTATGCTAAAAGAATTAGTGCTTGTATTTTTTTATATTTAGCAGTTCCGCTAGGGTTATGATGCTTCATTTGCTCTAACTGACTGTAAAACTCGTTCATTATTACTATTAATTCGTTTATATCTTTAGCACATATGTCACTAGGAGCAGGTGGATGCTTAGTGTTTATAAATTTATACGCCATGAGCGGCAAATCGCTTGGCAGTAATGAATCCTGCAAGTCCACATCACCTTTCATACACTTACCCATTGGTGAGCAAATTACATATGGCGTAGGATTATCTATACGTCGCAAAGTAACAGCACTGTTAGCATTTTTAGCAATTAATTTCTCAAGACCAACATAAGAATCATACTCAACATATTCACTCTTACTTTCATCTAGTACACTCTTACCATCAACTTTCACATAGACTTCTTTATAAGGAACCCTTTTATTTACCACTTCAAAACTTCTATCTTTGGTTTGAGTTGGCTTACGTCTTGATTTAGTTTCTAACAAAGTTTTACGTTGACGCACAGTCAACGGACTACCAGTAGTAAATTCGATTTCCGTAAGTTTACCAGGATCATATTCAACCCTAAATCTACCCCCAAGCGCATCGCTAAATTCACGTACGAAAATACCATTTTCGACGTAAGTGTTAACATTTGTGTAATATTTACTTGCAATCCGAGCTTCTATGGTAGCCAATGTTTGCAGTGGATAAGTTACAAATTGTGGATTACCATTTGCATCAGTCATTGCAGCAGGCAATGGATATACTCCGGGTGGATATTCTTTAAAATCGATGGCGCGACGTGCATCAATGTCAGCAAAATATGACATTGGTAATGTATGACCACTTAATACTAATCCTGCTTCGGCGGATGATGCTTTGGCAGATTTATCTGAAATTCCAGTACCTTTAAATATAGCATCAAGATGCACCGTATTAATTTCATGCCAAGGCTTAGCTCTTATGGTTGCAATAGCATTTATTATTGCGGCTTCCTCGACAACATCATCAATTAAGTGGTCTAGGTAACCGAAAATTTGTTGTAATCTTATTCTATCAAGATGTAATGCTTGCGATTGAAAACTTGTAGCACGACTTTGTCCTTGTGAAAGCGCCGTTTGTTTTCTTACAAATCCTTGTGCTGGTAAGCCAGCTCTTTGTTGATTTTGATCTGAATTTTCTTCGGGGATCTCTGCTAATCCTTCTTCTGGATTTTCATTATTTTTTTCAAAAAAATCGACTAATTTTCTAACCGACAGGGTATGTGGTAGTGATGGGGTTCTTCTATTAAACGTGTTTTTACTTCTAGGCATTTTGCCACCCTTATAACCGTTGCTATAAAGTTTGACCTACAAGTGCCTGGAAAGTTCAATTTTATTTAGCGTGTGTAGCAGCCCATTAGAAATGTCCGGTTCTAGCCCGATAGAAATGTCCTATTTTATGAATGACATAGAGCGTTCAGGGAGGGACATTAACTATGGAGCT
>JAGVLG010000082.1 GCA_020054325.1 Gammaproteobacteria bacterium | reverse complement strand
TGCTCACTATGCCGCAACACTCAATTCCGGGTGGTTAGTTACACCTTCTCCGGGTTGGAATTTCACCAACTTACTCAACCAGGCTTGTCCTGGCGTACCTTTGATATCTTTTGCTTGTTGGGAATATGGCCCATTTTGATCTGGTATAAACCAAAATTCATTACTAACAATATCTTTGTTCACATGCGCAGAAATATGTAATTCTTTACTTACGACATAATTCGCAATACTTGGATCCGAATATAAAATTATGGCAGTACCATCATCATACACTCTGGCATATTCAAAGGCTGAAAAATCAAATTTTTTTAAAAATGGTTTACAGATTTGCTTCATATCTGCAAATGTTTGTGTTGCAAAGCTAGAACTATTTAAAATTCTAACAATTTGTTTGTTATTTTCTGGCATAGCATTGATTCATTATCTTTCGTTACATAATAGTTATGTTATATGCAAAGTTAGTCAGCAAGTCACTCAAGCTGCTAAAATTAAGTGATTATTATGCGATTTTCTTGTTTTTTCAAGATTCCAATTGAAATATCACAGAACATTATATAGAATTTAAAGTCAATTTAATATATTATTTGTATGTGTATGTACCTGTGATGCTACACATATTATTTCGTGCCAACAAAATTAAGTTTGCATCCTTTATTATATATCGGTAAAGTTAATAGTATTATTTTAATATGATGAAAAAATTATGCTGCCAGTAAATTTACCACCAACGCCTAGAAAGAGCCCAAAAGCGCAAGGGGCGTTTTTACGTGCTACTGTGAAACCAGAAGATTCTGCACCCTTAGGAACTGGGGTTTCATTTTTACCAATATGTTTGGGGCAAGAATATCATATTGGGCAAAAGCTACAGGCAATTGTTGATTTACTACAAAGATCAGAGCATATAATTGTGCTGATAAGTGGTGTTTTATATAGGCATACCCTTCAAATTACGCATGGACTTAGTATTGAAGATGCTATTAACACTTCAATGCAAAATGCTGCAGAATGGGAACAGCAGAACATATCTATATTAAACACATCGCGCACTCCAATGACGATTTACCGTTGGGAATCCTGGTTGTTGCATGAAAGATACGAAGATTTTAGAGCACAGCTCGAAGAACATTATATTAACGATAGAACTTTTAAAGATGCATTTGATAATGATGCAACCGCATTCCTTGATCGATTAAGTAAAAAATATGAAATTAGGGATCGTTCTAAAGCATTTTTAATTTGTTTAAAATATTTAAAAGAAGAATGTGCAGTTTTTATTACCATGGCGAAATCTGGCTCTCCTTTTGGGCATTTTGTCTATCCGGGCTCTAAGTCAACATCTATTGACATGACATTTAGAAAATTTAGCTTACCTGTATCTTGGAGACTCGTAGAATTTAAATCTACCAATGATCCAATTGTGCAACATGTACATCCTAAAGCAGAAATGCAAGCAAGGTTAGCAAGTATCATGCGTCTCGAAGATCAAAACACTGCTTTAGGCGATCGTACTGAAGTATTGACCTCTAGTAGAGTATTTTTATTAAAAGGAGCCATTACAAGTATTCGAGATGCAGCTGCTAGAGATATTACAACTAAACTTATGCAGGCTCCATTAGGTCTACAACTACACAAATATGAAGATCAAAAAACTACGCTATTAATTTTTTCAGCTGCTGGGAAATATGCTCCAGATAAATTTTCTGGAGATTTATGGAAAAATTATTTGCCCACTAGAAAATTAGAAGCAAACCAAATGCTAGATATGTTAGATAGCTCTGGAATATTTAATCTAGTAGCTGTGCAACAACAGCAATCTGCACTTTACAAAAGAATTCTCGAGACATTGCCGGAAAATGAGATACCTGAAGCACAACTAACCAATGTAACAGCTGCTCTTAATTTCTTCTATGCCTTATTAGTCTATAAAGGAGTGGCACCAGAAGCCAGGTTATTAAACATAGCATACGAATTTTATTTTGCTGAACCTAACTCTGCGTGTAGTGAAGCAGAAAGAAATACTGCGTTAAACGAAATCAATAAATACTTGTCTGACGCCATCAAAACCTATACCTCTAATCCTATAATTGTTGCAGACAATCTACAATTAGCAGCAAACGTAGCGCCGATAAAAGTAATTCGCATCGTAAATGCCAAGGTATTGCTGCAAATATTATCAAAAATTCATGACTTATTACCACAAAGCCGACCTACAAGCCCTGCAAGTCGCCCTACCAGTCCAAGCCTACTTGAAGGCTATAAAGCTAGTATCACCTCTGCCCGCCCTTCCAGTCCGCTTGAGGCATCGTTAGCAAAGCCAGCGCCTATCGGCCAGGTTGCAAGTAGTAGCTCTCTAGAGCACCAGCAATTCTCAATTCACAAGCTTAGCGCGAGTGTTACATTCCGTAGGGGTGTCAGTTCTTCTGGGGTGGATCCTAGTTCTCAGCAAGCTGCTAGCTTTGTTGATGAAGATGCTAGTTCTAAACTTGATGGATTCCGATTGGACCAGCCATAGCTGCATAGAAACTCAGATCTTAGATGCTTACTGAAATTACCCTATGAAACTATACTTAGCAAATGAATAATAAATTAATTTATATGAATGCTATTTTTAGTTTGAGCCTATTTCTGCCGGGGATGGCCAATGCTGCTTGCGTGGTAACCGGTTGTAACGGCCAAATATGTGCGAGCGAAGCTCAGGAATCCTTCGGGCAGTGCGATATGACACTAAACAGCCAGTGTTACGCTCAATTTGGCATTTGCGAAGAAGATCAGAACGGACAATGTAATTGGCGCCAAACGCAAGGGCTAAATGATTGTCTGAATAATATACAGCAAATTTCCACCCCAAGTGTTACAGCTGGCGATCCAGCCCCACGTAGCCTGCCAAATAATGCAGTTCCTTGTAATCCAGTTCCAGGGTATATAAATTCTTGTAATAACAAACCGTATGTTCCTAACCAAACACCACCAGCGATAATTATGAATCAGCCACCATGTACTGCAATTCAGGGTACTAATAACTCTTGCAATAATAAGCCGTTTAATCCGTTTAGCCCGAATAATTGATGCAAAACTGTTCAAGGGTTCAATTTTAAGATAGAATTACACGTTTCGTACATGCCGTGGTGGCGGAATTGGTAGACGCGACGGTCTCAGAAGCCGTTGGGGGAAACCCTGTGGAAGTTCGAGTCTTCTCTACGGCACCATCATTATATTGTGTAGTTGCATCTAACTTTTGTATCTTGCTCTTGTCATAATAAAATGCTGTGGAAATAAAAAATAGGACTAATAAAATGCCAAATCCGGATAGCAAAGCCCCCTCAAAATCCTTACAGTTATTAAATTTGTTTTTGCTGGCAAGCTACGGCGTGACATTGAGTGCTGCAGCAGAACAAGATGCTTCCAAATTAGATCTAAGCAATTTAAAAGCAACCAATATCACTGAACTAGGGGCAAATATTACCAGTGGCGCAAAAGTGGTAAACATTAACGGTACTACCTTGGAAGTGCAGCATATAGAACCAGACAAGGTGCAAAACATTATAAATAATACAGAAACAGCATTAAAATTAAACGCTACCCAACGCTCCGAATTGGAGCAAGCACTAAATACTGTGGCAAATAACCAGGTTACATACCAATCAAATAACACTACAAGCGCACCAAGTACCAATAGCCAAAATACTGTCACCCGTTCTCCTGGTGAAATGGCAGGTATGGGCGCGGGATTACTTGCTAGTGCAGCAGTAGTCATTTTGTTCTTGAAAAAATTTGTTTTGCGACAATCTGCCCCGGATACCGCCGCACAAGCTGTATCATCGGCTGCCACTAGTCAAAGTGCTAGTTCTGCTGATCCAGAAGCACATGGAGAGCAAGAAGCACCAGCGCAAATCGTTCCTCACATAAACCCCACAGTCAACCCAGGTCCGGATAATGTTTAGCTTTGAATAAGTTGCGATTTTCAACTAACAATACATCCTTTGAAATTACCTGGAATCGAATGTTGCATAACCTAATTCCAGCGACATTAGGTAATATCGCTCGGATATAGGTCGTTTAAAATCCTCTATACTGCTGTGAGCGAGAACTGTAACAACTCCTAAATTTAAAAGTCGACGACTATATTAAGGTTCGGATTATGTATAACAAAATAGCATGTGTGGCTGGCTTTTTATGTAGTATTGCTACTTTAGCAGTATGCGCAGATGATACAGTGCAACCTAAGCCTGCTACTGAATATACTAAAAAGCTAAATGCTGAATATTTAAAAAAATTACCTTTTGATAATAAGCAAGATTTTGATGACGCCAAACGTGGTTTTGTTGCTGCTTTACCAAATAAGGTTATAAAACGCGAAGATGGCTCGATCGTATGGGATTTAAATTCCTATAATTTTTTGAATGCTACAACCATCCCAGACACAATTAATCCAAGTTTATGGCGTATCGCAAAATTAAACTATAACCATGGCTTGTTTTTAGTTACTAACAGAATATACCAAGTTCGTGGCTATGATCTGTCCAATATGACAATTGTAGAAGCTGATAGCGGCATAATCATTATTGATCCACTGGTATCCAAAGAAACCGCCAAAGCCGCATTAGATTTATATTACATGCATCGCCCTAAAAAACCTGTAGTTGCTGTAATATATACCCATAGTCATGTTGATCACTTTGGTGGTGTAAAAGGAGTAACTTCGCAACAAGCAGTAGATTCTGGACAAGTTAAAATCGTAGCACCTGACGGCTTTTTAGAGGAAGCTATCAGTGAAAATGTGTATGCTGGTAATGCAATGGGGCGTAGGGCTCAATACCAATACGGAGTAACCTTGCCACGCGGTGTTAGCGGCCAAGTCGATACTGGTTTAGGTAAGGCAGTGTCAATTGGTGAAACAACCTTGATAGCGCCAACTGTGAGTATTACTAAAACTGGAGAAAAATTAACTATTGATGGTGTCGAGATGGAATTTCAAATGGCGCCAGAGACAGAAGCACCAGCTGAAATGCTGATTTATTTTCCACAATTTAAAGCGCTGTGTGTTGCAGAAGATTTAACCCACACTTTACATAATTTATACACACTACGCGGCGCGCAAGTGCGTAATGCTGCTAAATGGTGGAAAACCATTAATGAAACTATCCAACGCTATGGGGATAAAGTTGATGTAATATTTGCACAACATCATTGGCCACGATGGGGGAAACAAAACATTGTAAGCTACATGCAAAAACAACGCGATCAGTTCAAATACATCCATGATCAAGCTTTAAATTTAATGAACCAAGGTTACACCATGAACGAGGTTGCCAATACTCTAAAGGTGCCGGAATCTTTATCGCAGGAATGGTATAATCGTGGTTACTACGGTTCAGTAAACCACAACGCTAAAGCTGTGTATCAGCGTTATTTAGGTTGGTATAGCAGCAATCCAGCAGATTTAAATCCATTGCCACCCGTTGCTGCAGGAAAAAAATATGTCGAAGCAATGGGTGGCGAGGAAGCAGTTTTGAAGCATGCACAAAATGCTTATGATATGGGTGAATATCGTTGGGCTGCAGAGTTATTAAAACATGCTGTTTTTGCAAACCCAGACAATCAGGCAGCGCGCAATTTACAGGCTGATGCCTTTGAACAATTAGGCTACCAACAAGAAAATCCTACCTGGCGTAATGAGTATTTAGTTGGTGCTTACGAGTTGCGTAATGGAGTGCCACAGCTGGGAGTCGTCGTAGATAGCCCTGATATTATTGCAGCTATGACTCCAGAAATGCTGTTTGATTATTTAGGCATAAGCTTGAACGGTACTAAAGCTAGTAAGGAAACAGCTACTTTCAACATCACATTCAGTGGTAACCACGAACGTACTTTTGCTGTATCTTTAGAGAATGGTGTTTTAGTATATACCCCAGATGCCTCAATTGAGAAGGCAGATTTAAGTATTACCTGGGATAAGAACGACATGTTGGCGCTTTTAGCGGGGAAAACAAGCTTAGATGAACTGCAAAAACAAGATAAAATCAAGATTAGTGGCAATATCGAAAAACTTAAGAAACTTATAGACTTATTTGATAAGTTCAATCCACAGTTTAATATCGTAACACCTTAGCTAATCTATAATTTATAATCTCGCATGCACATGTGGAATCTCACCGCCATCGACACCTTCTGCATCTGTTATAACTTCTAAATCAGCAATCCGTTGCAACATACATTGCACTACAGTTTGTGCTTCTGAAATTTCAGCGCGGCATTCAGCTGTTGTGCGGCAACCTTGTTGTAACATATCAATATCGCGCATAAATCTACAGGAGTTTACAAACTGATGGTTTTGCTGAGTTTCGAATTGACTATAAAACCAATCGGAATTAGCAGCTTTTTGCAAAGACCACGCAGTAAAGTCAAAAACTATGTTGTAGAAATCAGCAAGCTCTGTATCTTTAACCTTATCTTGGCTCCATTCTTGCGCAGCAAGTATATCCCCCAGTTGCGACAAAAAGCTTGCTACAATTGCGTGTAAATCTGATTTAGGGCCAATAACAGCTTCAAATTCACGAGTTGATTGGATCGCATATTTCTTCGTATTTGAACACGATCCTCCATCAGTATTTAAGCTATTGAGTTCCGATTCAAGTTCCCTTTTTCTCTTGATTAGTCCCGTCCTTCTGTCTTTCAATTCGGGATTTTTCTTGAGATTTATACCTAATAATTCTCGATTGATCTCTCTTAATTCACAGTCTAATAGTTGCAAAGTATTAACCTTACTAGGAATTTCTGGTGGGGTATGGAAATCCCCCTGACCAATTTGCATATCATTTAAGAAGTATTCTTCTGGGGTTATACCGATTGAACAGCAACCACCATAATCAATCATATTTACTTCGTATTTGCCATCTGCAATTTTAGCAACCATGAAATTATCCATCCATGCATCGCCATGGATCATATGAGTTTTGTTATGCAATGTTTCGGTTGCAGCTAAAATTTTATGTAAAATTGTAAAGGTATCCTTCAAGCAGGCTAATGCTTTAGCAGTATTAGGCGGATCGGACTCTAAGTTCTCTTGCATATTAGCAACCAACTCTTCCAATACTTTGGTCGCAGGTTTACCAGGATATTTAGGCATGGATAAATAAATTTGATGGTTAACGCTGTCGTAGAAAGTACCGCCTGCAACCCCTGCCAATTTCATATTGGATGCTTCACGCAAAGACCGATCAATTATTACAGTATCGTTGCGACTAGCATGATTTGCACTTGTTAGTTTTGGCGGAACTTTAACAACCCTTTCTTCTCCGTAAGCATTACGAATAAAGTATACCAGACCATTGTTACCTGGCTTAGGCGCATAAGTTACAATCCATACTTCACCATCTAATATAATCGCTTTTTTACCGTCAACGTAAACTGAACTAGCAGACTGCATTTGTGCTAGATTATCCAAATTTTGCTTGCTGGTTTCAGACTTTTCTTCATATGCTGACTGATTGACATCATGTATTTTTCTAGAGGCCACATGCCTTAGGAGCATAGCTGCTCCCGGAGAACCTGGTCTAACGCTACCTAAGTCGCGCAATAAATCCCTAGGAACAGGGCTGCTGCAGCGGCTGGTGGTATCTGATTCCCCATCACTGCCAGCTTCCGAATCAAAATCCGTGGAGGTACTCGTAGAAATCGGTGAGCTTGGTGGAGTTGCTACCGATATAGGCGAACCAGGTGGTGTAGATACGTCTACATCTGCTCTGTCACTTGAATTTGTTATATCTGTGTTCATGATGCTTAAACCTCTTCTAATGTTATAGACCTACACCCTGTAAATAAGTTCAATTTTTAGGTTCAATTTTTAGGTTCAATTTTTATAAGCAGCACTGCAAATGACGGCATATGCAATGACCGGCATATTGGGTGCAAATACAGCAATTTGTAAATTTACCCAAATTTATTCCCTTTCTAGCAATAGCGTTAGCTAAAAAACTGCTAACCTTATAGTGTGTTACTAACGCGGTGAATTAATCATGCCAGCAGAAAAATCAGCGATTAGATACAAAGAAGGTAAACAGTCTTTGTTTGAAAGTACCTACACAGCTGCACGTTTTAACATAGTTTTGAGTACATTCTTGGGGCTCGGACTGTTATATAACCAAGTACCATTAAACATAATATTAACTTGGTTATCGGCGATTTATGCATTAAGTGTTGTTCGAATGTTGCATTGTAGTTATGTGCTTAAAAATGAAATATATGATGATTTTCATTTAGGTTTATTTGTAATTTTGACAGGTCTACTTGGATTTACTTGGTCAGCAATATATTTTGCCTCAATCGAATTTGTTACCAAAGGAGAGCTGTATCTAATTCTTGTGGTATGTGCTGGTATGGTATCAGGGGCAACGGCTACATTAGGTGTATATTTGCCAGCATTCATGGCTTATGCGCTATCTATGTTTTTACCAGTTATTATTTATAATTATTCATTATGGGATGTAAATGGTGCTATATTTGCAACTATATGTCTTTGCTTTATTCTTGGTGTTACTGCAGTAGCAAAATCGCACCGCAAATTATTAAAAAATCTATTCTTCTTAACCGAACAGAACAAAATACTTTTGGAAAAATTTGAATTACTATCTATTACAGATCCATTAACAGGCTTGTTTAATAGGAGGCACTTTAACGAGGTCTTAAACACTGAATATAGCAAAAGAAAACGCGAACAAGATTCTATGGCTTTGATTTTAATTGATATTGATAACTTTAAGTTAATTAACGACAACTTTGGACATCCATTTGGAGATCTTTTTTTAGAGTATCTTGCCAAGTATTTAAGATACCATGCTAAAAGAAACAATGACTTGATTTTCCGCTTAGGTGGCGATGAGTTCGCGCTTTTACTTCTGAATACTACTGAAAAAACTGCAAAAGGAATATGTAACCGAATAAATGGTGAATTTCTAAAAGAACCTATTTTTGAATATCAACCTAAAGACGAATTACATGAAAAAATCATGAAACAAATATCATTGAGTATCGGTATGCTTTATATTCCAGCAGACTCTGCTATTACAATAGATGAAATTAACGAAAAGGCCGATCACTTATTATATCAATCTAAAAACGATGGCAAAAACCAATTTAACTTTAGCAATTGCATCGACGATGAAAACGGTCTTCCTGTTTAGGTTAGATTAGACCTAAGAACTGCTACTCCTTGTCATGGCCTTGAAATTTAGCTAATATTTTTTCTGCCAAACTTTCTACACTTTTATCAACATGGCGTGATCGATTCCTAGTATTGACAACTGTTTGTGTAAAGTCGCTAGATGACTGCCTTACAAAATAGCCTTGTTTGACCTTTTCAATTTCATGTCGATGTTCAGCTTCTAAACGCCTGCGTTGTTCTTGTAAAGCTAACTCTTGAGCGTTGTTAAATTTAGTTTGCAGATACTCTTTTTGTTTAAGCATTTCTTTGTATAGTGAATCACGCAAATGATTTTCAAATTCCGCCATTTCATGATTTTTTTCTTGATTAAATTTCGCACTTAACTCTTGAATAAGAGTTGCCTTATCTTGCGCATATTTCAAGGCAAGCTTCTTACGTTCCTGCTCAATCCGTATAGCTATCGCTTCTTGCTTTTTGGTTTCCAATTGCGAGATCTGCTCTTGATAGGTTTGTTGTAATTCTTGCTTTTGCTGTAACATAGCATCCTGAAGTCTACTATTAAATTCTAACTCCATAGTAGTGCGCATTTGTTCTTGTTCAGCCTTAACTATTTCTAGATGCTGTTGTAATTTTTTAGCATATTGCTCTGCTAATTCATCCTTGGCAGTTTCTAACTCGATCACTTGTTTTTGTTCAAGTTGCGTCAATAATTGTACTTTATATTGTTCCAAGGTACGTTGCATTTGCTCTTGGGCTTCATCCTGAATTTGATTACGAATGGCAATTTGATCTAGCTCCCGTTGCTGCTCTAGCTTCAATTGAAACTCATGGCGAACTTGTGATTCACGCTGCAATACTGCCGCTGCAACTTTAGCATCCATAACTTCTTTGAAACTAGCTTCATGATTTTTTAGATCATTCAAACGTTCATTTTCCCATTCTATTTTTGCTTGTTGTAATTTTGCTTCTGCAGCTAGTGTCAATTCTTGGCGGAGCTGTTCCAGGGCATAATTTTTATCACGTTCAAACTGTTGCTCGAGATTATGCTTTTCATGAGCCAGCTGTGCAATAATTTGTTGCTGCGAAAACGATGAATCATCTTCTTGCGGCTCTGCCTTAGAGTTAGCAAATTTGGCCCGTAAGGCAATTTCTTGTTCTTGCAATGCCTTTTGCTGTAAGACAGCAAAATCTGCCTCTAATCTAGCGCGTAAATCTGCGATTTCGCTATTATACCTAGCGGTTAACTCTAGTTCACGATTCATAACAGCATTTGCAACAATTTTTTGAATATCTTCGTTTGCTAATTGTTGAGTATTCTGTGCCACCTGCAGTTTAACTTGTAATTCTTGCAGTTGATTTTGGTGCTCTATATGTAAACGTTGTGCTTGTTCATGTAATCTATTTTGTAAATCCTGGTCAAATTGTTCCAGTAATATTTGTTGCTGTTTTTGCAATAGCGCTTTAGTTTCAACTGCATGTTGCTGATTTAGTTCAGAACGGAGATTAGCTTCGTTATGTTGCAATTTTGCGAGCTGTTCAGCTGCTAAAGCTTGCTGCTTAGTAGCGTATTCAACCGTGATGCGCGCTTCTTGAATTTTATCATTACAATCTTGTAGTATTTGCTCTTCTTTAGCCGCCAACTTTGCAGCAAATTCCTCGGTAATAAGCTGCTCTTTTGCAGCAATCATATTTGCCAAATCTGTTTCAAATTGTTGCTGTAATTTAGCTTTGTGATTTTCTAATTTTGCAGTGTATTCCGCTTCTAAATCACGTTGTTTGTGTTTGATTATAACTAGTTGCTCTGCCTCTAATTCCTTACAAATCACTTGCCGCTGCTCGGCAACTAATCTGCTAACTTCTTGAGACCGATAGGCTTCTGATTTAAAATAATTAATCTGAGTTTCATACTCTGAACGGATCGATGCTTCAATCTGCTGTTGCAACTGATTCCGATTGTGCGCAAATTCTGCTTGAATTTTATCAATCTGGATCTCTAAGTCTGCTACTTTACGCTCATGCTCTAAGTTGTTGTCGTGAATTAGCTGTTCTTTTTGCTGTAATATGTGATTTTTTTCTTGAATTGCAGCTTGATGACGTGCGTTTGATGCATCAAGTTGCTTTGCAAAATCCGCCTTAAGCGCCATAATTTCAGCATCAAATTGTTGCTGCTGTTGTACAAAATCTGCCTGGAGCTTTTGTTCAGTTTCCTTTATTGCACTGGCAACTGCACGATCAATTTCCAGATCTAACTTTGCCAGTTGCAATTCATTATTTTTTTCTAAATCTTGTTGGAATTTAGCGGATAATTGCTGCTCCTTTGCTAATAATTGTCGGTTTAGCTCTAAGTCATATTCAGATTTTAATAATTCAATTTTACGTTGCACTTCAATTTCATAGTGTTGCTTAATGACTTCACTCTGTTGCTCAACATTCTGAACTTGTTTTTTTTCAAAGTCTTGCAACATCAAAGCGCGTTCGCGCTGCAATAAAGCCTCATATTTTTGTCGGGTTGCAGCTTCTTGCTCAATTCTTGCTTGACTTGTAGCTGTTTCGAGATCTAGTTTAAATCGCTGTTTGTATTGAAATAATTCTTGCTGCAATTGATCCAGTTTTAACTGCCATTCAGTATTTGTTAATTGCTGTTGCTTCTTTACACTGTTGATTATTTCAGTTTCATGAGCCTTAGCTTTTGCTATTTCATGTTGTGCCTGCTGCAATATTTCTTGCTCGCGTCGTTGCAAAGCAGTACGAGCAATTCTTTCATACTTATCTTTAAGCATCTGCTGTAGTTTTTGCTTTTCGGCTTCGAATTTTTGCTTTAGAATTTGCTCCTGTTGCCGAATAAATTCTTCGCTCGATTTCTGGTACTTGGACTCTAGTTCCTCACTTAAACGTTTATGTTCTAGTGCATACTGTTGCTGTAATAATTGTTCTTTTTGTTGCAAGTCTTGTTTGGCAAACTCGGCGAATGCTTGGAAGTGCTTATCAAATTCACCTTTGTGCTCTGCGATGTTGCAGTCAATTTCAGGATGTGAATGACCGGCAACCATTATTGTTTGGCTTGCAGTCATAGTTTTTTTGATTTTCTCAAACAATCCTTTGTTATTATCGGTAGTCACGGCACAGAGCCCTCCTTTCTAATAGTTTAGCACCTAACAAATGTATATTCACGTGATTTATAAAATATTTTGCGTATTTACATTAAACTGGTAATATAACTAAATAAAAATGCTTTGGAGCCAGACCATGTATCCCGCTATAATTGAGATTACTAACCGCGACCTACCAGTTACTGCACAAGCCTTTCAAACAATTTTCGCTGATGAGGTTCGAGAATATTTGCGCGCAAGCACTGTAGGCACTGAAGAGCTGGCAGGTCCTTACCAAAGTAGTATGCATCTACCAAAAACACCCGTACTACATCCATATTTGCCGTGCGGCGAAGATAGTTGCCAAATCCCAAGCTTCAATGTTGTATTAAAGTTAAACGCTGCAACAGCTCAGGAATTAGCGCGGATCAAAGAATTGCCAGAGATAGAGAGTTACATTGTTATCCAGAATAATCCTTGGCCAGAAGGTACGCAATTATTATTAAGGCCACATCCTTGGTTGCACCCCGATGCACCAGAATACAGCGATACCTATAATAGAAATACTTCAATCCAAATTGCTTTTGCAAAGGATGTCGGTGAGTTTCCCGCCATGCAAACCTTAGATGCATCAACCCACCCTGATGCAGGCTTGCACGGTACTCCACTAGTTTTTTCGCCTGATAATATGCAAATTCCATTCCCTACAGCACCTACAAATACCAGTGCGTTTTATTCTTTAATAATTGATAACACTACTCGTAAAGCAGCATTGTGTTTACATGTGATATTAAGTGCTGAGGACACCAACAAAATAGATAGCGCTATGCATAACATGGTCAGCGCGTCCGTCGGTGGTGCATTAACTGTAAATGAAGTATTAAATGCGATTGAGGGTA